>NZ_LEKH01000004.1 GCF_001029505.1 Rubrobacter aplysinae
GGAGGACCCCGAACCACCCGCCCTCGCCACGAGCGCCACGGCGTGGGGACTATCCACGAAGGCCCGGTAGTAGCGGGACAAAAAGCCGGGGCCGAAACGGGTGAGGAACTCGTGCGGCAGCTCCCGCTCGTGCAGCAGGGCCGCGCCGGCGGTCTCGCCGGGCGCCATGCGGCGGACCTCTACCTCTAACTCAATCCCCCCGGACATAGCCCGACATTCTATACAACTCGGGGACGCGTGGGTAACCCGCCTCCCGGGTTTCGGGGTCACGGCGACTTTTTCGGGAGGCCGCTCTTCTGCCAATCGCTGCCGATCGCTGCCAATCGCTGTCGAACGTGTGGTATGTGGTTGCATGGGAGCGGTCCCCGCGCTAAGTTTCCTGTGTCCACCGGCCGGATCAATCCCGGAAAAAGACGGAGAGACGGGGAGGAGATCATGACGGACAGAGACCCACAGGCGGAGCCGGGGGAATACGAAGAGCCCGTGGTCTCGACCGGCCGCGGCGACGACGGCACGACGACCCTGCTCGGGGCGGGCCGGATGTCCAAGCACGACGCCCGGATAGAGGCGCTCGGGGACGTGGACGAGGCGAGCTCGGCGCTCGGCGCGGCCCGGGCCGAGGCGTCTACCGCCGGGGGCTCCTCCGGAGAGCTTGCCGGTATGATCCTGGAGATGCAGCGCCTGCTGTACCGGGTTATGGGCGACCTCGCCATGCCCCAGGAGGACAACTTCGTCGGCGCGGAAGACGTGGAGCTCGTGGACCGTACCCTATCCGAGTGGAAGTCCCGCACCCGGCTGCCGAACGAGTTCGTCATCCCCGGTGGCAGCCGCCTCGGCGCCCTGCTCGACGTCTCGCGGTCGGTGGTGCGCCGGGCCGAACGCCGGCTGGTTGCGGCGGGGCTGGCGGAGGACGCGCCGGAGGCCCTCAGGACCGTGAACCGCCTATCCGACGTGCTCTTCGTCGTCGCCCGCAACGCAGACGGCCACAACGAGCCCTCGCGCCGTTAGCGGGTTCTCGTCCTGTACCACCTCCCCCGGCCCGCGCTCCTGCGCACCCTTCTACCCGCGCTACTACTGACCCTGACTCTCCTCGCGGCCGGGTGCTCGGGCGGGCAAAATGAAACCGGAGTATCCGGCACCACCACGGCTCCCCCGCAGACCACCGGGAAAGACGCCACCGGACGCCACCCCGCCCGGACGACCCCCCTCGGGGGTACGACCACCAGGAGTACGGTCGGACGGGACGGGCAGCCGGAGTATGGCTACACGTACACCTCGGCCTCCGGCAACCGCCTCGCCGGGGGACGGGCGGACCTCCCAGGCTCGGAGGTCCTGGAGGCGGAGCTCGGCGGCGTCCCGCGCCAGGTCGCGGGCGTCCGGACGGAAGGCGGCACCGCCTGGGTCGCGGTCCTGGAGGACGGCCGGGCCGAGGCCTTCAGGCTAACCGGCGACGGGCTCGAACCGGCGGAGATAAGCCCCCGCAGGCTACCGCCCGGGGCGCCGCCCCTGCTCGCAACGCAGGGCGGAGAGCTGGAGCTCGTGGTGGCGGAGGGCGACTCCGGGCTCACGCACCCGGTCCCCATCTCCGGCGAGGAGGCCGGGGGGTTGCTCGTGATCGGCGTGGACGGCACGCTTTCGGTGCGGCGGGGCGGAGAGAGCCTCGGGATACACGGCGCGCCCGCCGCGCTACCGGACGCCCGCGCCGTCCGGGGTCCAGACGGGGATCTTGCGGTCCTCACGCAGCCCACGGCCCGCTACGAACACGGCGTGCTCGGTGACGGGCTGGAGGCCGGGAGCCTGACGGTAATACGGCCCACCCCGGACGGCGCGAGGGTGGCGTCGAGCTTCGGGGCGGAGTCCGGCGGGGTCTTCGAGGGCCTGGCGCCACTGTGGTTCGAGCGCGGGGGCGAGAGCCTGCTCGCGGTCATCGAGAGCGTGGCCGGTCTCGGGAGCCGGATCTCCGTCTACCGCCCCTCAGGCAGGCTCGTGGGAGCGGGGCCGTTCGTCGGGGAGGGCATGAGGTGGCGGCACCTG
The DNA here is from genome assembly GCF_001029505.1 of Rubrobacter aplysinae. Lineage (NCBI taxonomy): Bacteria > Bacillati > Actinomycetota > Rubrobacteria > Rubrobacterales > Rubrobacteraceae > Rubrobacter > Rubrobacter aplysinae. The sequence goes on from NZ_LEKH01000004.1 coordinate 2,035, forward strand.
ACCGCCGCCGCGCCCTTCGGGCCACAGGGCGGGACCGAGCTCTCGGCCACCCTCACGCCCCACATGGACGGCGTCGCGCAGTTCTATGATGCCGGGGATATCGGAGAGGGAGGGGTGGACGTGGCCGCCGAGGTGCCGGGCTACGCTTCGCACAGGATCTACAGCCGCAACCTGGACGCCGCGCTCGCCGGTGACCTCGACGACGACGGACAGACGGAGCTCCTGCTGCCGGACTCCTCCTACGAGTCGCTCGGCGGCATCACCCGCACGCCGGGCGCGCCGAACGGGGCCGAGACGGAGTGGCGGGTCCCGGTAGGCGGCGAGCTCTCGACGAACCTGGCCTCCGCCACCGGCCCGGACGGCCGCGCGGTCGTCGCCGCGGGCCGCTCCGACGGCGTGCTCAGGGTCTGGCGCTGAGTACGGGAACAGGTGTATAGACGCTCTGATTCTGCGGGTTGTCGCGGCGGTCTGGCCTCGGATGGACTCTCTGCCTGTCGGCGGTAGAGGACTGTACGCGGGCAGCCGGTTGCAATATCCTTTAGAAAGTTTAGAAGAGATCCGGGAGACTTTCGTGGCTAGGATTCGGGGGAACTGATTGGCTTTCTTTAGCAAGCTAGACGGCAGGGTGGTGGCCGCGCCCTCGATACTCTCCGCAGACTTCGCGAGCCTCGCCGAAGAGGTACGCAGGACCCGGGAAGGCGGGGCGGAGCTCGTACACTTCGACGTGATGGACAACCACTTCGTCCCGAACCTCACGATAGGGCCGATGGTCGCGGACTCGCTCGCCTCGGCGGTGGACCTTCCTATAGACGCCCACCTCATGGTGGAGAGCCCGGATAATCTGATACCGGCCTTTATAGACGCCGGGGTGGCGAGCATCTCCGTACAGCCCGAGGTCGTGCGCCACCTGCACCGCACGCTGACCATGATCCGCCGCGGCGGCTGCGAGGCCGGGGTCGCGCTGAACCCGACCACCTCCCTCTCCTCCATAGAGTGGGCGCTGCCCTACATAGACTACATAAACGTCATGACCGTAAACCCCGGCTTCGGCGGCCAGGATTTCATCCCGGAGATGGCCGACAAGGTCCGCAGGCTCAAGCAGATGACCGACCTGCCGATACAGGTGGACGGCGGCATCACCGAAAAGACCGCCCCCGTGGCGGTCGAGGCCGGGGCGCGGGTGCTCGTCGCCGGCTCCGCCGTATTCAAGGGCGACGACCCCGCAGAGCAACTGCGCCGCATCCTACAGGCCGGGCGCAACGCCGCGCCTTAACTGCTCGCAGCAATGTTAATAGCGTAATATTAAGCAACATTCGCGTTGTTCGCGTCGCTATTCTTACCTCTACCCGTTCAACGCTCGATTACGCGGGTGCCGCCGTTCTCTCCGCCGCCGGCTATAACGGCGGCCCGGATCATGCCGACGAAAAGGCCGTTCTCCAGTGCGCCCGGCAGCCGCTTTATCTCCGCTTCCAGCGCGGCGGGATCTTCTATGGCGGAGAACCGGCAGTCCACGGTGTAGTGTCCGCCGTCGGTCACGAATGTCTCTCCGTTCTTCCCGTCGTCCAGGCGCAGCTCCGGCTCGCAGCCAAGCGCCGCTAGAGATTCGAAGGTCGCCTCGTACCCGAAAGGCTCGACCTCGACCGGCAGGGGGCACGTACCTAGAGCCTCTACCGCCTTTGAGTCATCCGCGACCACCACGAGCCCCCCACGGGAGGCTGCCGCCACTATCTTCTCCCGCAGCAGCGCGCCCCCCAGGCCTTTTACGGCGTCCAGTCCGGGTGAGATCTCATCCACCCCGTCTATCGTGATGTCCGGCCGCTCCTCGGCGAGAGAGAGGAGCGGTATTCCGACCTCCCGGGCGAGTGAAGCGGTGGTCTCGGAGGTTGGTATCCCCCGCGCCCCGGAAAGCCCGCCCCCGGATATGATCTCCCCGAGACGTCTCACGACCCACAGGGCCGTGCTCCCCGAGCCCAGTCCGAGCACCATATCGTCCTCCACGTAGCGTCCCACCGCCTCACGGGCGGCCTCGCGCTTTAGCCCTTCAGTGTCTGCCATGAGACGCTCGCATCCCTCCCCTCTAGCCAACTCCCTTTACCCGGATCGCCGGTGGACCCTCCGGGCCCGGAGAGCAGCTTACACGACTCCAGAGCCGATCCCGAAGGCGTGGCTCTGGCCGGCCCGGATCTCCTGCACCTCGTCTCCGACGCCGACCTTTACGGAATGCTCTCGGTCCTCATCCTGGACGGCGACCGAGAGCTTGCCTCCAGAGAGCGACACGTCTACCGGTATGCCACGGAAGAGTATTGGGAAGTGCAAGCCTTCGAGCTTCTCCGGCGGGTTCGGATCGAAGTGCAGGCCACCGTCGCGCACCTCGCACCCCAGGTAGCCACTCTGGAGGAGATCCAGAGTCCCCGCCATTACGCCCAGGTGTATCGCCTCTCCGGTGGTCCCGCCCTGTACGTCGTTGACGTCGCTGCCAAGGGCCGTCAGGTACATCTCCCAGGAGGCGTCGAGGTCGAGGTCGGCCAGAACGTGGGCGTGGACGAGGAAGCTCAAGGTCGAGCCGTGGCTGGTGCGGCCAGCGTAGTAGTCAGCGTTGCGTTTGGCGGTCTCCGAGTCGAGGCCGTAGCCGAGCCGCTCGAAGATGACCTTCAGCTCCTCCCGGGTGAACAGGTAGAAGAGCATCAGCACGTCGGCCTGCTTTGAGAGCTTGTAGCGGTCGGGGTCGTCGCCCTCGGCCTTCAGGATGCGGTCGAGGCGCTGTATCTTCTCGTAATTGTTGCGGTAGTATCCCCAGTCCAGCTCTTCGAGGTCCTCGTAGCCCTCGAATTGGCTGATGACCTCACCGCCCTCCGGGTCCTCGTGGAAGGGGACGAACATCTTGCGGCTCATCTCGTCCCAGGTCGCAAGCTCCTCGTCCGTGATGCCGAGCGCGTCACGCAGGGCCTCGCGGTTACGGGAGGGGAGGATGTCTAGGATCTCCCGCGCCGTCTCGCAGACCCAGGCGACCATCACGTTGGTGAAGGCGTTGTTGTTCAGGCCGCCCTTTTCGGCGCCAGGATACTTCTCGTGAAACTCGTCCGGTCCCATGACGCCGTGGATCTCGTACCGGTCACGCTCGGCGTTGTAGTGGGCGATGGAGGCCCAGAAGCGCGTGATCTCGAGCATCATCTCCGCGCCGTAGTCCTTGAGGAACTCGAAGTCTCCGGAGGCCATGTAGTACTTGTAGACGTTGTAGAAGATGTCCGCGCCGATGTGGCGCTGGTTGCGCGAGAGGTCCGGGTCCCACTTACCGGACTCGGGGTTCAAATGTACGCTCTGGGTCTCTTCGGAGCCGTTGGACCCGCTCTGCCACGGGTACATGGCACCCCGGTAGCCGGTCTCTCTCGCAGCCGCTCGAGCCTCGTTCAGCCGCCGGTAACGATACATGAGGAACGTGCGCGTCACCTCCGGCAGCCGGAAGTTCAGGAACGGGAAGATGTACAGCTCGTCCCAGAAGATGTGGCCCCGGTACGCCTCACCGTTCAGCCCCCGGGCCGGCACCCCGGCGTCGAGGTCCGCGGTGTGCGGCGAGCACACGTTCAGGACGTGGTAGATGTGGACCCTGAGGAGCCGCTGCACCTCTTCGTCCGCCGGGAGCCGCACGTCGCACTCCTGCCACAGCGAAGCCAGGGCACGCTTGTGACGCTCCAGGGCCTCGGAGAAGGTGCCGCAACGCCCGATCGAACGCATCGCGTCCGAGAGCGGCTCGCTGATCGCGTTGTCTCGCGAAGTATAGAACGAGATCATCTTCTCAACCCGCGTGGTCCTGCCCTGCTCCAGGTCGAAGCCGAGCACCTCGTGGACGTAGTCCTCCATGCGGTACAGGCTGCGCTCCACGTCCAGGCCGTTCTCCCCGTACACCCGCGTTCGGGCGGCCTCGGCGACGTAGATGCGGGACTGCCGGGTACGGACCTCCAGCGCGATAACGTCCGCCGCGTCATCGGCGAAGCTCGGGCTCGAGGTGTGGGTCGAGACCGGGTCCAGGTGCCGGCCTTCGAGGTCCTGATAACGCGCCACGCCCCGGTTCAGCACCCGGCCGTCGAGCGCGGTGACGACCTGCACGCTGCCGGACCAGTTCTCGGGCGTGATCCTCCACTCCATCCCCGCCCGGTTGGGGTTGGACATGCTGACGAAGCGCCGGGTATCCAGCGAGGTCTCCCTCCCGGCGCGGTCGCGGAAGCGCAGGTTGCGGCTGAGCACGCCGCCGTACAGATCAAGCTCGTGCCGGTAGGACAGGAGCTCGACGCTGTCCATCCTGATGGATTCCTCGCCCTCTATGCGCAGCTCCAGGAGCAGCCAGTTGGGGAGGTTTACGAGGTCCTCGTTCAGGACCGGTACGCCGGCCATGATCGTGGTCTCCCGGTTGTACACGCCGTGGGCGTAGGTCCCCGGATAGTGGACCTTCTCGTCGGACTCCGTCCAGGCGAACGACCCCCGGGTGCAGAAGTATCCGTTTCCGGTAGAGGTCAAGGCCTCGCGCAGTTGCTCCTCCTCGGGCTCGAAGCCTTCGTATTCCAGTTTCCAGGTGTTCATTGGCCTCCCCTTCCTCTTGGTACCTAGTGGTAATTCGGGTAACTGCTCTTAACTGCTCTGTTCGGGATTCTATTTGGAGGGCCTTAGCCGGCCGGTAGGCCGTGTCCTTCCGCAGCGGGCGCGTAACCTCCGTGGTCTCCGGTGCGTCCAGCGACGTACCCGCCCCTGGCGGTCTTCTCCAGAAGCCGCCGCATGCTCACCAGTTACATTCCTCCTACCCGGGTCTGTCTCTCCGGTCTCTAATAATGACCAGTGGCGCACCGCGGATCAACCGGGGGCCTCTGGCTCGATCTCCCGGGCGGATCTCGGAGACCGCCGGTCCGCCGCCTCTAGCCGCCTCTACCCGGACCTTCTCCAGGAGCCGTCTCTTGAGCCGTAGCAGACGAGGACGCCCGCGCAAGCTCCTCGTCGCCCCGAGCTCCGAGCCGGGACTGGAAAGCTCGACGTGCGGTTCAACGGGCGAGCGTGCCCAGGAATCGCTCCACCTCTTGCATCGTGTTCAGGACGTAGTCGGCGGCGGTCTCGCGTCCGGCGACCTCCGGATCGTCGGCGTGGCCGACGAAGATCCCCACGCCTCTACCGGCCAGCGCCCCGAAAGCATCCTCGTCGGTCACGTCGTCGCCGAGGTAGATCGGCACCACGTCCTCGCGGTCGAGCTCCAGGGCCTCTAACAGGTACAGGACGGCTTTCCCCTTGTCCCAGTCTATCTTCGGCTGGATCTCGTACACCATCTTGCCGGGCGTCACCTTGAGGTCGTCGGGATACTCTTCGAGCAGCCCGTTCACCAGACGCTCGATCTCTGGCCGCTCATCTTCGGACACGAGCCGGTAGTGGATCGCGACCGAGGTCTTCTTCGGCTCCACCAGCGAGCCCTGGATAGACTCCGTGCCGCTTTCGAGCCGCGCCTTTACCTCCTCCAGCAGCTCCTCCGATCCTTCCCCGACGCCGAGCCGGATGTTTCCCCCTTCCGGGCTCCAGATGTCGAAGCCGTGGCTGCCGGCCACGATCAGCTCGTCGAGACCCATCAGCTCCTGCACCACCTTGCGGTCGCGCCCGCTGACCACGCACACCGGGCAGCGTCCGGCTAGCTCGCGGACGGCCTCCCGCATGGCGTCCGAGATGGTCGCGTCCTCCGGGCGGTCCACTATCGGGGTCAGGGTGCCGTCGTAGTCGAGGAAAACGGCCGGCTCCTTGCCCGAGAACTCCTGCTCGAGCTCGCCCTGATTCGCGAGCGCGTGCGGTAGATCCCCCATGCTCTTGCTCATTTTCTTACCCACCTTCTCTCTCACCTCTCCCCTGGAACGGTGCCCGGCGCCGATCAGTCGCGTACGGGATCCAGATCGTAGCGGACGAAGCGTTCGAGCTCCGGGAAGACCTCGCTGGTCGTGACAGCCTGCCGGGAGAATCGGGCGAACGGCTCCTCTCCCCTGCCCGGCAGCCGGAGGTTGACCCGCACACTCTCGGAGCCGAAGTCTATGACGTTGTAGGACGGCTCCACGATGCCCCGCGTCCTCAGGCTGGAGACCGTGCCGGAGTGGATCACGCGCACGCCCGAGATGCTCCACACGTAGGGGACGTGCCGGTGGCCGGATAGGACCATGTCCACCTTTAGCTCCCGCAGGATGGCCATCACGTCGCCCGCGTCGCGCAGGTTGTTGCGGTCGCGGCCGGTGCCGGGCACGGCGAGGATGTGGTGGTGGACCACGAGTATCCTCGGTCCCCGGTCCCAGCCCCGGAACTCCGAATCCAGCCACGCGTAATTCTCACGTCCGACCTCGCCCTCGGAGAGATCCGGCTTGGTGGAGTCCAGCGCGACCAGCTTCGCCTCGCCTTCCTCGATGGGTATGGTCATGGACCGCGCCCGAGCCCCGAAGAGGTCCTCGAAGTGCCGGTAGCCGACGTTCTGCGCGTCGTGGTTGCCCATGATCACGACCACGTTCGGGCACTCCAGGCGGTCGAGGTAACCTTTCGCCTCCTCGAACTCCCAGCGATGCCCCTCGGTGGTGAGGTCCCCGGCCACCGCGACGAGGTCCGGCGCAAAGGAGTTCGTCTCCTGTATCGCCGACTCCAGCAGCTCGGGGCTGAACAACGAAGATCCCGTATGTATGTCCGACATCTGAACGATTCGCACCGGCTCTCCTCCCAGACGATGTTAAGGGGCGTTACGACATCAAGCGGTGTACAGGCTCCTCCCTATCCACTCTCCCTCCGGCAACCTCCGCGCGTCCTCTACCAGCCAGCGGGGACCGGGCAGCGCCGAAGCGCGGATCTTCCGTCACGACGTCCTCGAAGCGCTCGGCCCGGCTCTGATGGTGGCTGGTGGCGTACGAGGTAGGGTATGCGGAACTCACCTCCTCCCCGTCTACCTCGGGGCGCAACTCGGCTACGGAACGGGCGTGGGAGAGGGCTTTTGGCTCCCCGATCTCGACCGGCGTACCGCCGGGTTCGAAGAGCCCGGCGTAGTTTACGGCCTCTCCCGCCCGGTAGCGGCGTGTTGCGCTACCCGGCGCTATTCGCGGCACCCGCGCCCTCGCGCTCCCGGTAGTCCTTGGGGGTGTAGCGTTTGATCCACTCCCGGAACTCCGCGACCTCCCGCTCCGCGCGGTTCTCGCTCCAGCCGAGGTGATCCACCGCCACCTGCGCGGCGGCCTCGTCAACGTCCAGGGCGACGTGGGGACCGTACGCGACCATAGTGCGCCGCAGCAGGACGTCTGCCAGCTTCTCGGCCATCTCGTGGCGGAACGCGTACAGCACCTCGCAGCCCATGAGGGCATTCTCCACCGACGGCGTGTCCGGGGTGAGCGACTTCTTGAGCTTCTCGTCATCCCCGGCCTCGGCGAGCACCTCGTAGGCGCGGGCGCCGTAGACCTTTACGAGCCTCCGGGCCAGAACGTCGGGGAGACCGCTGTTTACCCGGAACTCGTCCTCGAGGGCGTCGAGGTCCGGGGCCTGGCCGCCGGGCAGCGGCACCCGCTCGGTCGCGCTCTTCGGGTAACTCTTCACCCCGAGCTTCTTGAAGACCACATCCGTGGTCTGGCGGCCCAGGTTGCGGTAGGTGGTGAGCTTGCCGCCGACGATGGAAAGCAGGCCATCTGCCTTCGGGCCGCCGGAGACCTTTATGCCCCCGCCAGCCGCGGACTTGCTCTTGGCGTGATCGTAGACGATGTGGCTGCGGGAGACGGAGCCTTCGTCGCCCTGGGGCGCGGCGGGCAGCGGCCTCACACCCGAGTAGGTAAACAGCACCGAGTCCCGGGTTAGGTTCGCCTCCGGGATCACGAAGTTCGTCTCGTCCAGGAGGTAGTCGATCTCGTCCTGGTCGGCCTCGACGTGGTCGAGGTCCCCATGATAGCGCCGGTCGGTGGTACCGATGAGATACCGCTCGTTCCACGGCACGATAAAGTACGGCCTCCCGTCGGCGCGGGCCTCGACGTAGACGGCGTTCTTCGGCGCGCCCGGGAACGGGTCCACGATGATGTGAGAGCCCTTGGTGCCCCCGATCATGCCCGGATCAGAATCCCCACTACCGCCGGACTGTCCGTTGCCCGTCCCGGCTCCGCCCAGGACCTCGTCCACCCACGGCCCGGCCACGTTCACCGTCACGGCGGCGCGGGCGGTGTAGGTCGTCCCGGTCGCTCCCTCGCCACCGTCCAGCACGTCCTCGAACTCTACGCCACAGACCCGGGAGCCGCCGTCCTCGAAGAGCAGGCGCTTCACCTCGGCGTAGGTTATGACCTCAGCGCCGTTCTGCGCCGCCGACATCGCGTTCTCCACGGCCACGCGCTCGGCGTACTCGACCTGACAGTCGGAGTAGGTCGCGACCGCCTTCAGGCCGTCCGGGTTCAAACCGGGATACTCCCGGAGCGCCTGATCCCTGGAGAACATCTTGTGGTTCGGCACGGACTTGTCATAGGAGAGCACGTCGTAGCCGATCATGCCGAGCCGGATCATGCCCGGACCGCGCGAGGAGTGCTCGTACACCGGGACGGCGAACCGCAGCGGCTTGACCAGATGCGGCGCTATCCTGAGGAGCGTCTCCCGGTCCCGGAGAGACTCCCTGACCAGCGGCACCTCGTAATGCTCCAGATACCGCAGACCACCGTGGATCAGACGCGTCGCCCACTGGGTCGTGCCGCTCGCGAGGTCGCCCTTGTCGAGCATCAGTACCCGGAGCCCGCGCATCGAGGCGTCCCGGGCTATGCCCGCGCCGTTGATCCCGCCCCCGATCACGATCAGGTCAAACTTCCTGTCTCCCACGTGCTTTAGTGAGTCCTCGCGGCTCATAACCCGGCCCCTTTCAGGTCTATATCTGCGTACCTTGCGTACCCTTCTACCCCCATAATATTCCTCCCACGCCGCAGGGACGTATCCGTTGGCACATCCAGCAACCCTGCGGCCTCGTTCTCTACTTCCCGGGAGCTTCTGGGGCGGTCCGTATCACCCCCACGCCTCCCATCCATACCCCGGAATTGCTTGTCCGGCACCGGAACGGAGAGGTGGTTTTACCCGCCTCCGTTCCGGCGTCGCTAGAGGTAGTATAGGCTCTGATTGGCTTCCCCTGCCCACGGCAACGATCTTCTCTTACAGAGCTTGCCAGTTACACGAGTCTCACACGGGTTATCTGATCACTCTCCCCTGGCTCCCTCTATACACCACCGCCTCAGTGGGGCCACTCGCCTCTCTTTCTTTCTGCCCGGTCTCCCTTCCCCAAAGCCGCCTGACCGGTCAACACTTGCGGGCTCCGGGCTCTACCTACACGCGCTCGGGGCCCGTGTGGAACCTCTATCAGCTCTACCGGCTCAGATCCCTCGCGCTAGCCGATCTAGGGTCTTTTCCACGCCGTCGCTCATGTGGAGACGCATCACGCGTCTATTAGCGTCCAGCAGGGCTTGACGGTCGCCGAGTGCCTGCGCTTCTATGAGCACCCCGAAGGTCAACGAGGCCTCCGGGCTGCCGGCCTCATCCGGTATGTCGGCGTCGCGGGGATGATCGGCCGTTAGCTGCAGGAAGAGGCCGTTACCGCCATCGCCCTTGTGTAGCTGGCCGGTAGAGTGCAGGAAGCGGGGCCCGTAGCCCATGTTGGTCGCGATGCCGAGGCGGTCCCTGAGCCGGGCGCGCAGGTCTTGCAGGGTGTCGGTGGTCCCTTCCGAGGGCGGCAGATAGGCCTGCAACATGATGTAGTCCCCGGACCGGGCGCGCTCAAGAAAGCTTTGCAGGGCCTCCTCCGGGCTCGCGGCGCTCTCCGGCGCATAGGCGGCGAGGCCAGAGCCTTCGACCGTGGGCTCGGGCTCGGGCAGCTCCCCGCTCTCCTGATACTCGGAGACCATCTTGCGGGCCTGGGCCTTGGCGGACTCGACGTTCGGCTGGTCGAAGGGGTTGATGCCGATCAGGCGCCCGGCCACGGCGACCGCGACCATCCACCGGAACATCTCACCGCCAATCTGGTAGGGCTCCCGAGCCCCGATCCGCACGAGCGGCTGGCCCGCCTGTGCGAGCCTCTCTACCCGGGCCGCCACCGAGTCGGAGGAGCTAGACTCCTCGCCTGTGTACGTGAAGAGCCGGTCGTTGCCGTAGGAGCCGGGCTCGCCCAGGGGCTCGCCCTCCACGGGGAGTATGCCCTTACCATCCTTGCCGGTGCTTTCGGCTATGAGCTGCTCGATCCAGACCCCCATGGGCTCGAAGTCGGGCTCTGCCGTGAGGGTGAGCTTGTCGCGGCCCGCGTTCGCGAGCGTCGCAATCACGACGCCGAGCCAGGCGCCGGGGTTCTCGCCAGGCTCTCCCTCTCCGGCGCAGGCCCGCGCCATCTCCGAGGCCCCGTCGAGCAGACGCGAGAGGTCCACCCCGATAAGCGCCGCCGGGACGAGCCCGAAGTGCGAGAGGGCAGAGTAGCGCCCGCCGATGTTCGGGTCGTTGAGGAACGTCGCCCGGAAGCCGTACTTCTCGGCGGTATCCTGGAGTCCGCTGTCCGGGTCGGTGATGGCGACGAAGTGCTCCGGGGTCCGGTCCTCGCCCAGCTTCTCGGAGAGCAGATTGTAGAAGTACTTGAAGAACGAGAACGTCTCGACCGTGCCGCCGGACTTCGTGGAGACGATGAACAGGGTGCGCCCGGGATCTAGACCCTCGGCGCATTCGAGCACGGCCTCGGGGTCGGTGCTGTCCAGAATAGAGAGCTCCAGATAACCGTCCGCCACGCCGAACACCCTGCGGAAAACTTCGGGTGCCAGGCTCGACCCGCCCATACCGAGGAGCACGGCCTGCGTGTAGCCTTCGGAGCGTACGGACTCGACTAGCGCCGAGATCTCATCCAGATGATCCCGCATTACGCTCGGGCTCTCGAGCCAGCCCAGACGGTCCGCTATCTCCTCGGGCTCGGGGCCCCACACGGTGTGGTCGCCCTCCCACATACGCTCCACGACCCGCTCGTCGCGCAGCTTCTCGAGGACGCCCGCGATTTGGTCCTGGTATCCGCCCAGGGATGCGTCTGCAGCCGGGATCATCGTGCGCTCCTCTGCTCTAGGCGGCCTTCGGATAACGCTTCCACCGATACCGCTTCCAGACTCCTTACCACCAAATCAGCCCCCTCCTGCTCCAGTAGCTCCTCATCCTCCGCCCGCGCCAGCCCNGGGCTGGCGCGGGCGGAGGATGAGGAGCTACTGGAGCAGGAGGGGGCTGATTTGGTGGTAAGGAGTCTGGAAGCGGTATCGGTGGAAGCGTTATCCGAAGGCCGCCTAGAGCAGAGGAGCGCACGATAGGAGGCCGTGCGGTGGGGTTACAGAGCAAAGGTAGCCGGATGCTGGCTTGCGCGCCCGGGAGACGAACCGGGGAGGGGAGACCGGTGTGATCTCGGCCATCCTCTTCGACCTGGACGGCACCCTGCTGGAGACCGAGGAGCTAAAGGCGCTCTCCTACGCCCGGGCCGCCGTCGAGCTCCGGCCGGATGCTGTGAAGGAGTCCGAGGTTCTGGAGGCTTTCAGGGACCTGGTGGGCCTCTCACGCGGCGAGGTGGCCGAGTCCCTGATGCAGAGCTTCGGCCTCGAAGACGCGGCGAGAGAGCGCGCCGAGGAGGTCGAAAGCTCCGAAGAGGAGCCGTGGGAGGCCTACGTCCGGCTGCGGCTGCGGGTGTACGAAGAGTTGCTGGAGGACCCCGAGCTTCTCCTGGAGCAGCGGTATCAGCACAACATAGACCTGCTGCGCGGGCTCCGGCGCAAGGGTTACCCGGTCTGCCTGGCCACGATGTCGCACCGCTATCAGGTGGAGCGCGTGCTGGAGGTGCTGGGGCTGGACGGAGAGCTCGACTACGTGGCCACCGTGGACGATGTGAGCAAGGGTAAGCCGGACCCGGAGATAGACCTCATGGTCTCGCGCGAGATGGGCGTGCCGCCGGAGGAGTTTCTGGTGGTGGAGGACTCCGTGGCCGGTGTACAGGCGGCGCTCGCCGCCGGGATGGCCGTCGTGGCCGTTCCCACCTCCCTGACGGGGCCGAAGTTCCGGCAGACGCAGGTGCTGGAGAACCGCTGGATAGCGTACGAGCCCGGGGCGGTTCGTGAGGTAGTGAGCCGTAGGATCGAGGCCGCCGACGAAAGAGCTCTACAAACGCAGCAAGAGGAGAAAGAAGGTATATAGAAGTACAGAAGCACAAATCTGATAGCCGGGCCAGTTACCAGAGAGACCCGGCTCGATACCCGGGAGCGACTGGGGCTCAGTGCATCCTGCCGCCGGGCGGTACGTCCGTATCGGGGGAGATCAGGACCACCCCGCCGGACTCATCCGGCACGCCGAGGACGAGGATCTCGCTCTCGAAGCCTGCTATCCGCTTGGGCGGGAAGTTCACGACCGCGAGTACGAGCTTGCCGGGTAGCTCGCCGGGAGAGTAGTTTGCCGTGATCTGGGCGCTGGTCCTCTTGTAGCCCAGCTCAGGGCCGAGGTCTACTCGCAGCTTTATGGCCGGTTTACGGGCCTCGGGAAAGGGCTCCGCCTCCAGGATGCGCCCGACCCGGATGTCCACCTTCTCGAAATCCCCGAAACCTATCTCCCCGATAATGCTTTTCCCTCCTTGTCTAGCGGACGCTAGTGTACGACCTCTGGCTGATCCGCCGGAGAACGGTGCTCGGATGTTCCGGGCTTCAGGGGGATCAGCCGCTCTCTAACGCCCTTGAGCCAGAGGGAAATGTTGCCGGGGCCCGTACCCCAGACGAGGAGCACCGCCATCGCGCCGTAGATCGGGAGGTGCCCGATCAGCTCTTCCCACTGGAACAGGGTGAGCGTGAGGTTCGTCGGGAACCACGCGATAATCACGATCTCGCGCACGAACACTCCGAGCACGAGCCACAGCCCGACCACTAGCTCCACCGAGCCCGCGAACATTGCGAACGTCGCGTCTGAGAGCGGCACGCCGAGGTACGGCGTAAAGTTCAGCCCGGACTCCTCCAGGAACCCGGTGGCCAGCGGCAGGTTCGCGAACTTCTCCGTGAAGGCCACGACCACAAAGCTCAACCCGACCCCTACTCTGACCGCCGGTATGGCGTGGCGCGCCAGGGCGGCGGACGGCTCTAGGCGCGGAAAGAGCAGCCGGTCTATGGATAGCGGGCCACGCCCTACGAAAAAGAAGAAAGCCGCGAAACCGAGGAACATCACGTTCTCGAGCATCGGCTCCAGACCGATCAGGAACACCCCGCCCGTCCACAGCCCGGCCAGGACGATCGCCGCCGGGCGGGTAAGACCGCCGTAGAACAGGGACAGTGCGACCCCGGCCTCCGCGAGCCCGAGGAAGTTGCCCCAGATCCCGGGCAAGGCGTTGTCCGGGGAGAACAACGTCCCCTGCACCCCGTTTACCAGCAGGGGCACGGCGACGTGTATGCCCAGGATCAGGGGCACCAGCCCGTAGAGCAGGCTCCGGCGCTCGTCCGTGGCCCCGAGCGCCTCGGGACCGGGGACGAAGCTCTGGCCCCGCCTCCTCCACAGGATGACTGCGGCCAGCGTCGCCAGCAACACCCCGCCCACGAACAACAGCGGCACCGGCCGGAAGAAGAGATCCCACCTCAAAGAGCCCGCGGAGTCGCTCTGGAAGAACCACTTGACGTGGGCGGAGGCCGGCTCCGCGGCCAGCATTAGGAGCAGTCCGGCGAGCACGCCGGTCAGGGCCACGAAGCCGGTCCATCTCACAGCCGGTAGCCGGGGGGATTTCCCTGGCGGCACGCTATACCTCCTCTACTAATAACGTCGAAACTAATACCGGCGAAAAGCCGGGCGGCCACTAGAAGCACCCGCCGACGCCTCGATTCACGTTACACATGTTATCTCGGAGGTTGGTCAAGAAGTGTTACAAAATTCTCACAATCTTCTCACAAGCAGATCGGAGTTAGAGGCGGGACAGAGCCGGGATAGAGCTAGCCCGGGCTAGCCGAAGAGGCCGCCGACCCAGCCCGTCACCCGGCCCGTGGTCTTCTGCCAGAAGGAGGCCTCGTCGTAACCCTTCGAGGCAATAAGGGCGGTAGTGCCGACGCTTTCGCCGTCTACTATCGCCTCTAGCTGTCCGACCTCGTCGCCCTTCTTTGCGGAAGGCGGCAGCTCGCCGCCCCGGACCCGGCGCTCGACCTCTGCGCCCTCCTCGACGGTGGACGAGATCGTGTCCGCCGCCGTGAGGTCTATCGAGCGGCCCCGGAACGGGATCTCCTTCTCTGAGTAGACCTGGCCCTCTTTAACGAGCGGCCGCTGCTCGAAGTTGCCGAAGGCGTAGTTCAGGACGTTCTCCGAGGAGGTGGTAACGGCTTCCTGGGAGTCCGCGCCGAGCACGGCGGCGATGTACGACTCCTCCTGGGCCTCCGCCGAGGAGATCAGCATGTAGCCCGCGCTGCCCGAGGTGCCGGTCTTGACGCCGGTGGCGGGCGGGTACTGGGCGAGCAGCTCGTTCGTGGTGTAGACCTGGATCTCCCGGTCCTCCATGCCCTTGGTCTCGATGGTGGCCTGGGTCTGGCCCACGAGCTTGCGGAACAGGTCGTACTCCATCGCGGCGCTCGTGATCTTGAGCAGGTCGGACGCGGTAGAGTAGTTGTTCTCCTCGTCTATGCCGGTGGGGTTGGTGAAGTTGGTGTTCTCCAGGCCGAGCTCTTCGGCCTTCTGATTCATCTGCTGCACGAACTGCTCGACGCTGCCGCCCCCGACGTACTCGGCGAGGGCGTAGTCGGCGTCGGTGCCCGAGGGGATGAGCGAGGCCGCCAGGAGATCCCGGGCCTCCACGCTCTCGCCGCTTATGAGGCCTATGTTGCTGTAGGTGTTGCCCACGTACTCCTCTGCGCCCTGAGAGATCACGACCTGCTCGTCCAGGTCCGCGTCGCTCTCAAGCGCAACGAGGGCGGTCATCACCTTCGCGGTCGAAGCCATCTTTATCTGCTCGTCCGGCTTCTCGCTGGCGAGTACCCGCCCGGAGCCCGCGTCGGCCACCGCCCAGGACTGTGCCTCCACCTCGGGACCGGACTGCTGCGCCTCGGCGCGGTCCACGGCTCCTCCAATCGCCAAAGCCGTGGCGAGCGTCAGCGTCAGGAGAAAGGCCGAAGCCCTGGCTAGGTCGAGCGTCTTATACAACCTTGATCCTCCCTTTGATGAAACCTGAAACTGAATTCCCACTATCGATAAGGCACAATCTGTTCGTTATCATAGACCATCTCTAAAAAGACGAAAATACTATATAATCGCTCGGTGTTACCAATTCGGGTGGCGTCGAGGAGAAGCCTAGCTCTTGGATTACCAAGCATTTGCATTCGGGTGCTTCCATTTCGGATTGCGAGGTCCTACTCCTAATAACTTTACTGTAAGTGACTTCCTGGAAGAGGTAGAGAAGGCACTCAGAGCCGTCCCTAATGTAGATAATGTGAGAGCAAGTTGTGACGATGAATTCCTCAAAGAAAAGTTAGGATCGCTTGACAGTCCTCCATCCATCAAATCCGGGAGCTTTCCATATCCCCATCTCCCTCATGGAGACATCTCATTTGATTTGCTTGTTCCCAAAGGAGTACAGAGGGAGTTCGCAAGATCTTACTTGCCTCTTACTTTTACTGAACGCTTTAGAGTAGAGATTTTTTATGAGTATCATTTTCCTGTGGCTACTATTGAGCTGATTAGCCCTACTGAAGAGCCAGAGCCTTCCGAGGCAGTCATAATAATCAGAAGACTGCTAGAGCGGGAATTCGAGCGGCAGCAGGGTCTAATCGATTTTCAGTTCACAGGACCTAGCCCCATCCATGCAGATTTTTACCTAATTGGCCGAGATAGTGAACAAGAAGATACTTGGGATTTCGACTTGGAGGTAGAGCGCTCACGAGCGTACGATAGATACGAAATATTTTTCAATGAGTCTCTATTTTCCGAGCCAAACGAAGCTCTGAGTGAACTCAAGTTTTCTATACTCTCCGAATTGGATCTTTTCTATCTAATAGCTCAACTAGAACGGCAAAAAGGCATATCTTGGGAACAAGTCAATCAGCTAACGCGCTCCTTGACTGCCTTGCATCAGCGTAAAGGGGCAAGGGCTTTCGTAGCTAGGTTACTCAAGTCCACTAACATAGTAAACGAGGCCTTTGTGACGCTAGCAGAATTTGAATCAAATGACATATTATCTTACAGTATGTTGCAAGACTCTTACAGCCAAGTATACACGGCAGACGCTTATCCTTACATCAAAAATCTAGTAGACAAGAGAATGAATGCTCGGGAAAAGTATCCAACTAAGCAAGTAAGTTCCCTCTTGCAAATTTTCGAGACTCGACGGCTTACTGCTCTTGAGATAAGAGTAGCGCTCATATCTGCTGTATCTGGTGGGGCGGTCGGAGCTCTTGTCTCTACGATCGTATCCAATCCGTAGTACGCTTGATGGACGTTATATGCTAGTCTCTGGTCAACTCATAGAAGGCTGCGGGAGAGAGTCGCCGGGTTCCAGAGAGCTTGTGCGGCCGCCGAAGGTGAAAGGCTCGCGGGGTAGTTCCGCGGGCTGAATCTCTCAGGCAAAAGGACCGCAAGCCGGAGGGCGTCCTGGAGAGTCCGGTCCGCTGATGCTCGTCGGAGCTATCTAGCTAGGACCGGCGCCGACGGAGTAATACTCTCAGGTCCGGGGACAGGGCGTAGTGGCAGTGCTTGGCAGAGGGCTACGAGGAGCCGTGCCGGGTAGAGCCGTACGTCCGCCCAAAAAGACCCAAGGGGGTAGAACCGCCGTGGCGCGATTCACACCGCACACCGAGGAAGACATCCGGGAGATGCTCGACACCGTCGGCGTCGAGACCCTGGACGACCTCTTCGCCGACGTCCCGACGAAGTTCGAGGGGGCGCTGGATCTCCCGCCCGCGCTATCGGAGCACGAGGCGCTCACCGACGTCCACAAGGCCGCCGCCGAGAACCGTTCTGGCATGCCGCTATTTATCGGGGCCGGGGCCTATGACCGCATCGTGCCCTCGGCCGTCGGCTCCATGATGCAGCGCGGAGAGTACCTGACCGCCTACACGCCCTACCAGCCCGAGGTCAGCCAGGGCGGGCTGCAGGTGATCTTCGAGTTCCAGTCCATGATCTCCGAGCTAACCGGCCTCGAAGTCTCCAACGCCTCTGTCTACGACGGCGCAACCGCCGTCGCCGAGGCCGCCCTGATGACGGCTCGCCTAGCCAAGCGCGACGCGAAGGTGGCGGTCTCGGCGGGCCTCAACCCGCGCTACCGGCAGGTCATAGAGACCTACCGCGTCGAGACCGTCGAGCTGCCGTTCGAGAACGGCGCGACCGACTTCTCCGCCGTCCCCGACGACGTATCCGGCGTGTTCGTGCAGAGCCCGAACTACCTCGGCGTCGTCGAGGATATCGAGGCGGCCTCCGGAGCGGCCCACGAGAACGGGGCGCTCGCCGTCGCCGTCTGCGACCCGACCGCCCTCGCCGTGCTCGAAGCTCCGGGCGCTCTGGGTGCGGACATCGCCGTTGGCGAGGCGCAGCCCCTGGGGATGCCGCTCCTGTTCGGCGGGCCCTACGCCGGGTACATGGCGACGACTGGGAAGAACGTGCGCCAGCTACCGGGCCGTATATGCGGCGAGACCGTGGACGAGGACGGCAGGCTCGCCTACGTGCTCACCCTCCGGGCCCGGGAGCAGGACATCCGGCGCGCCAAGGCGAACTCCAACATCTGCACCAACCAGGCGCTGACCGCGCTCGCCGCGACCGTGTACACCGCGCTGATGGGGCCGGAGGGCCTGCGCGAGGTGGCCGAGCTCTCCGTCTCCAAGGCCCACTATCTGGCGGACCGGCTACAGGAGAAGGGCGTTAGCCTGCGCTACCCGGAGGCGCCATACCTGTTCGAGTTCGCCGTCGAGCTTGAGGACGTGGATAAGACCAACGCCGCGCTCTTGGAGAACGGCATCGTCGGCGGGCTGGATACGGGAGACGGGGCGATGCTCATCGCCGTCACGGAGAAGCGCACCAAGGAAGAGCTGGACAAGTTTGCGGAGGTGGTAGCCAATGCTTAGGGAGAACAAGGAGCGTACCGAGGGGACCCTGATCCGGGACCGTGGAAGGCCCGGCCGCCGGGGCTTCACCCTACCCAAGCTGGACGTGCCGGAGACGAAGGTGGGGGACATCCTGCCCGCGAGCCAGCGGCGCACCGAGAAGCCAGACCTGCCCGAGGTGGACGAGCCGACGGTGGTGCGTCACTATACCAACCTCTCCCGGAGAAACTGGGGCATAGACACCAACTTCTACCCGCTAGGCTCCTGCACGATGAAGCACAACCCGCGCGTGAACGAGGCCGCCGCGCAGGTGCCGGGCTTCGCCGGGCTGCACCCGATGCAGCCTCAGGCCCAGTCCCAGGGCGCGCTGCGCGTGATGTACGAGCTCCAGGGCTTTCTCTCGGAGGTGTCCGGCCTCGCGGCCGTGTCTCTCGCCCCGCTCGCCGGGGCGCAGGGGGAGCTTACGAGCATTTTGATGGTCAAGCGGTACTTCGAGGACGTTGGAGACACCGGGCGCACCACCGTACTCGTGCCGGAGACGGCGCACGGGACCAACCCGGCGACCGCCTCGATGGCCGGGTTCGAGGCCGAGGAGATCGGGCTCGACGAGCACGGCTGCGTCGACGTTGACGAGCTGCGCGAGAAGGTAGACGGCACGACCGCGGCACTCATGATCACGAACCCCAACACCGGCGGCGTGTACGAGCGCAACATTCACGAGATCTCCGAGATACTTCACGACGCGGGCGCGTTCCTGTACATGGACGGCGCGAACATGAACGCAAACATGGGCCGCATGAAGGCCTCCGACGCCGGCGTGGACATCATGCACTTCAACCTGCACAAGACGTTCTCTACGCCCCACGGCGGCGGCGGCCCCGGTTGCGGCGCCATCGCCTGCACCGACACCCTCGCCCCGTTCCGCCCCGACCCGGTCGCGGCGAAAGGCGGAGATAAGTACAGCCTCGAAAAGCCCGACAAGAGCATCGGGCGCATGACGAGCTTCTTCGGCAACTTCGGCGTGATCCTGAAGGCTTGGAACTACATCAAGCTGCACGGCCCCGACCTGCGCGACGTCACCGACATGGCCGTGCTGAACGCCAACTACGTCCGCGCCCGGCTGCGCGACACCTACCGCGTCCCCTACGACGAGCTGTGCAAGCACGAGGTCGTCGTCCAGCCCCCGAAGGGCAAGAAGGCGCTGGAGATCGCCAAGGGTCTGCTGGATCACGGCTTCCACCCGCCGACGATCTACTTCCCGCTGGTCGTCAAGGAAGCCATGCTCATAGAGCCGACCGAGACGGAGTCAAAGGAGACCCTGGACGACTTCGTCGAGGCGCTACTGCAACTCGCCGACACCGACGACGAGGATCTGGCCGAGTCCCCGACCACCGCGCCGACCCGTCGCCTAGACGAGGCCCGGGCCGCCCGCAAGCTCAAGGCCCGGTGGTAGCCGTGGCCTCCGAACCTCCTGAAACCTCGGAAGGACCGGATACTCTGCGGCGCACGCCGCTCTTCGAAGAGCACAAAGAGTTAGGAGCCAAGCTCGTGGACTTCGCGGGCTGGGAGATGCCGGTGCAGTACGAGGGGGTCAAAGCCGAGCACGCGGCGGTGCGCGAGAAAGCCGGCCTCTTCGACGTCTCGCACATGGGAGAGGTCGTGTTCCGGGGCCCGGACGCCGAGGTCGCCGTCCAAAGGCTCGTTACCCGCGACGTGTCGCGCATGCAGACCGGACAGGCCGGCTACTGCGCCGTGTGCTACGAGACCGGCGGCACGGTGGACGACGTGCTCGTTTACCGCCGGGAGGATGAATACCTGATCGTGGTGAACGCCGCGAACCGCGAGAAGGACGTGACGCACTTCCGGCAGAGTACCGCAGATCTGGACGTGGAGATCACGGACGAGTCCGACGACTGGGCCCTGCTCGCCCTGCAGGGACCGGAGGCCGTCGGGCTGTTGCAGCATCTAACGGACACCGACCTCTCGGCGGTGCGGCCTTTCCGGTTCGTCGAGGCGGAGCTTGAGGGGGCGCCGGCGCTGCTCTCGCGTACCGGGTACACGGGGGAGGACGGGTTCGAGATCTACCTGAATCCCGGAGACGCTCCCGGCGTGTGGAAGCGGCTCATCGAGGGCGGCACGGCCCCGGTCGGGCTCGGCGCGCGCGACACGCTGCGGCTGGAGGCCGGAATGTCACTGTATGGCAACGAGCTGTCGGCGGAGATAACGCCACTTGAGGCAGGTATCTCCTTCGCCGTGCATCTGGATAAAGAGAGTGGGTTTATCGGACAGGAGGCTCTGCGGCGGGAGAAGGAAGCGGGGCTGGCGCGGAAAATCGTGGGGTTCGAGATCACCGGGCGCGGCATCGCCCGCCACGAGCACCCGGTTGCGGTGGACGGCGAGGAGGTGGGTCACGTCACGAGCGGTACCCACTCGCCGACGCTCGGGAAGGCGATAGGGCTTGCGCTCGTGCCCGCGGACGTGGAAGATTCGTTCGAGGTGGTGATCCGGGACAAGCCCGTCGGGGCTCGCGTGGTCTCACTGCCGTTCTACAAGCGGGACGTATAAAGTAGTCGAGAGTAGCCGAGACAGCAAACAGGGGGATGAGTTGAATCTGCCGGACGATCTGCAGTACACGAGGAGCCACGAGTGGGTGCGCCGCGAGGGCGACGTAGCGACGGTCGGCATAACCGAGCACGCCCAGGACGAGCTCGGCGACGTGGTGTTCGTGGACCTGCCCGAGACAGGATCCAACGTCTCGGCGGGCGAGACCTTCGGCAGCGTCGAGAGCGTGAAGGCCGTGTCGGACCTGAACACGCCGGTCGGCGGTGAGGTCGTGGAGGTCAACTCCGCGCTCGAAGACGCCCCGGAGAAGGTGAACGAGGACCCTTACGGCGAGGGTTGGATCCTCAAGGTCCAGGTCTCTGAAGAGAGTGAGTTGCTCTCCGCCGCCGATTACCAGAAGGTCGTCGAGGAGGAGAGCTAGCCTCTATACTAGAGGATTCGGCGGCGGGCCTGATCCGGGCCCGCCGCTTTTTGCGCGCCGGCGCGGTTTGTTCCCCGTCACTTGTGCCCGGATACACTGTAACCGCGCGTGACGAAGGCGATACTTTTCCACGAGCGACGCGGAAAGACCAGAAGTCCCACCAGAAGCCCAGAAGCTCCGCGCCGCCGGAGAAGATACATGCGCGATCTTGCAGAGCACACACAGCCCGAACCCCTGTCCGCCGACGCCCCCGGCCGTCTCGCCGACCGCGTGGAGCGTACGCTGGCGCGCGCGGCCCGGGAGCCGTACGAGCGGCACGTATTGCGCCTGTCAGAGCCCCTCGTCGGTCCGGTGCACCCTCTGCGCTGGCTCTCGGTCCAGCCCCCCGGAGAAAAGGTCTACTGGTCCGGGCGCGAGGACGCCGGGAGCGTCGCGGCCGCCGGCGTGGCGGACCTGATCTCCCCGGACGCGACCGGCGGTCCCGCCGCGCTGTGCCGTCTACAGTCCGCCGTCGCCGGCAGCGGAGCCCGCTACTACGGAGGTCTGCGCTTCGACCCCGAAACAGAGGCCTCCGACGCCTGGGCCCCCTTCGGGGCCTGGCGTTTCGTCTTGCCGAGGCTGGAGCTGATCTCGGGCGCGGGCGGCGCCGAGCTCGCCTGCAACCTCCTGCTGCCAGGAGACGCGGACCGGCCAGAGGAGGTACTGGCCGGGCTTTCCGAGGCGGCGTCGCCTTCCGGCGGGCTCGCCGGGGATCTTCCGCTGCCGATCTCCCGTCTCGATAGCCCGGATCGCGCCGGCTGGGACCTGAACGTCGGGCACGCGCTCTCGGCATTTCGCGGCGGCGAGCTCGAGAATGTGGAAGAGCTGGAGAAGGTCGTGCTCGCCCGCCGGGCCGAGTTCGAGTTCGCCGGCGAGCTGGATCCTGAGCTACTCCTGGCCAACCTGGAAGCCGCCACACCCGGCACCTTCCACTTCGGCCTGGGCCCCGACGGTGGCGGCGCAACCTTTATCGGGGCCTCGCCGGAGCGGCTATACCGGCGCGAGGGGCGGAAGATACAGAGCGAGGCCGTCGCCGGGACCCTGCCGCGAGGCGACTCTGAGGAGAGCGACGACACGCTGCGGCGGCGGCTGCTGGACAGCGGCAAGCTCCGCCGGGAGCAGGATCACGTCCGCAAGGGCATCAGGGAGTCCTTGGCCGGGCTCTGCGACGAGCTGGAGGTCGAGGAAGGCGTCTCCGAGATGAAGCTCGCCACCCGCCGTCACCTGGTCTCCGGCGTGCGAGGCAGGCTGCGCGCGGGCGTGACCGACGCGGACCTGCTCTCCGCCCTGAGCCCGACCCCGGCGGTCGGCGGGCATCCGAAGGAGGCCGCCAGGCGTTTTCTGCGGGAGGTCGAGCCCTTCGACCGGGGCTTCTACGCCGGTCCGGTCGGCTGGATCGGGGACGACGCGGCCGAGTTCGCCGTCGGCATCCGCTCCGGGCTGGTCGAGGGCCACAGGCTCTCGCTCTACTCCGGCAACGGCATCGTGCAAGGCTCCGAGCCCGAAGAGGAGTGGCGGGAGGTGGAGCAGAAGATCTCCGACTTCGCCACGATCCTCGGCCTCCGGTAAGACACCGCCCGTGATAACCGACGCCCCGAATCTGCCCCGGCTCTGGGCAGATCTCCTGATCGAGGAGCTCCTGCGAAGCGGCGCTGGCCTGTTCTGCCTCGCCTCCGGCTCGCGCTCGACCCCGCTCGTCAGCGCCATCGCCGCGAATCCCCGGGCCCGTGAGCTCGTGTTGATGCACTACGACGAGCGCGGCACCGCCTTCGCCGCCCTGGGCTATGCGCGGGCCACCGGGCGTCCTGCGGTCTGGATCACGACCAGCGGCACGGCGGTCGCAAACGGACTCCCCGCCGTCGTCGAGGCCTCGACCGACGAGGTGCCGATGATCCTCCTGACAGCGGACCGCCCGCCCGAGCTACGCGACACGGGTGCGAACCAGACCATAGACCAGCCCGGCATCTTCGGAGGCTACCCGCGCTGGAGCTTCGACCTACCCGCCCCCGACTCCCGCATAGATCCGGCGATGGTACTCACCGCAGCAGATCAAGCCGCACACCGCTCCCTCCGCCTTCCACCCGGCCCGGTCCACCTGAACGCCGCCTTCCGCGAGCCGCTCGCCCCCACGCCCGACGATGAGGATCGCGCGGATTACCTCTCCGGCCTCTCGCGCTGGCTGGAGAGCGACGAGCCGTACACCACGTACCCCGAATCCCGCCCGGTCGCGGATGCAGAGACGCTATACCGTGACCTTCGACCCGTAGAGCGAGGCCTGATCGTCGCGGGGAGTTTGGGTTCCGGCGCGGAACGCAAAGCCGCGCTCCGCCTCGCGGAATCTTTGGGCTGGCCGCTGCTCCCGGACATCGCCTCCGGTCTGCGCCTCGGTTGTATGGGCGGAGACTATCCAAACCTCGCCGCCCACTACGATCTTCTCCTCGCGGACGAGAAGTTCGCCGCCGCTCACGCGCCGGAGGCCGTGCTGCACGTTGGCGGCCGCATCGTATCCAAGCGCCTCCAGCAGTTCGTCTCTCGCGCCGCGCCCGCACCTTACGCCGTGATCCACGAGTCCCCGGCCCGCTTCGACCCTGACCACCGCGTAACCCACAATGTGGAGACGGGCGTAGCAAAGTTCTGCGACGAGCTAACGGATCTCGTAGAACAGGAGCCATCGCCCTCCGCCCGGACCTGGCTGCGGAGTTGGAGCGGCGCGTCGGAGGAGGTAGGGGAGGTCTTGGGCCGTGCGCTACCCGAAAGCGGTGAGGTGAGCGAGCCGCTCGTGGCCCGCGCCGTATCGCGGTTACTGGCCGAGGGCTGGGGACTGTTTCTGGCGAGCAGCATGCCCGTGCGCGACATGGACGCCTACGCTAGAACCGGCGGAGCAGAGCCGCAAGTGGCGACGAACCGGGGCGCGAGCGGCATAGACGGTACGGTCGCCTCGGCGGCGGGGTTCGTGCGCGGGCTCGGGCGTCCGGCGGTGCTCGTGATCGGGGACCTCGCCTTGCTCCACGACCTGAACTCCCTCGCCATGCTCCGCAACCTGCCTCACCCACTCGTTGTCGTCGCGATAAACAACGACGGCGGCGGCATCTTCTCCTTCTTGCCCGTATCGGATCACGGGGACATCTTCGAGCCGTACTTTGGCACCCCGCACGGGCTCGGCTTCGAGAGCGCCGCCGCGATGTTCGGCCTCCACTACGAGCGGCCCCGGAACGGCGAGGCTTTCGCGGCGGCCTTCCGGGAAGCGGCTGAGCGCCGGTCCAGCACCCTGATCGAGGTCAAAACGAACCGCGATACGAACCTCGCCCTGCACCGTGACCTCCAGCGGGAGGTATCTGAAGCCCTCCAGGATGCCTGACGCCGCCGGCCTCCACTACCTCACGACAGGCCCGGCTGACGCGCCGCCGCTACTGCTCCTGCACGGCTTCATGGGTTCGTCGTCGGAGTGGGAGGAGGTAGCGGACGCCCTCTCCGAAGACTACCGGCTACTGATACCGGACCTCCCCGGCCACGGAGCCTCCACCGGACTATCGTACCCGGACGCTTACACCATGCAAGGCGCATCCAACACCCTGCTCGCGCTACTAGATACCGAAGACGTGACCCGCTGCGCCGTCGCCGGGTACTCGATGGGCGGTCGCCTCGCGCTGTACCTGGCCCTCCGCCATCCCGAACGCGTAAACCGCCTCCTGCTCGAAAGCGCCTCCCCCGGCCTAGCCACCGAGGAAGAGCGTGCTGCCCGCCGCGCCGCCGACGAGAGGCTGGCCCAGCGCCTGGAGACCGAAAGCTTCCAAGAGTTCGTCGAGGACTGGTACCGACAGCCCCTCTTTGCCACCCTCGCCCGCGACGAGCGACTGCTGCGCCGCACCATCGAGTCCCGTCTGCACAACGACCCGCACGAGCTAGCCCGCTCCCTGCGCGCGATGGGCACTGGTAGTCAGCCGTCACTATGGGAGGAGCTGTCAAATTTGAGCGTGCCTACGCTGCTCGTTGTGGGGGAGGAGGATGAGAAGTTCGTTCGGATTGCGCGGGAGATGGAGAGGGTGAGGGCGGAGGTGCAAGTAGTTACGATACCTGGTGCGGGACATAGTGTGCATGCTGAAGCTACCGGGGAGTATATGAAAACAGTAAGAGTTTTACAGAAGAACTATGAGTGGCAACAAAGGAAGCTAGAAAGAAACGGATCGAGTGGAGCAAGCTACCTACCGACCTCGATATGTTAAATGTGATATATAAAAAATACTATGAAGACTTCTTAAATCATTCCGAAGATAGACCTATCAGAAGCAGCAGAATATATGTGCCTATCAGCGTTGATGAGGTAGCAGGCGAGTTGAAGACGGATGGGGATATAGTTTTTGGCCGACTCTACTATCACTTAGATGAAAGATACGGATATCGCACTGAAGATGACAAGATGGTTCATCTCTTTGCGAGGGAAGTTGAGGAAGATTGGCACTGCGTTAACTTCCCTTATGTTGTATCTATACTCGCCTCTTTACAAGAAGAAAACAGGAAGTATCGTACTGCCACTTTAGTATCAGTAACATCACTTTTTGTGGCTGCAGTGTCGTTGATTCTGTCTATATTTATTTGAATCTAGTAGCTAACCAATCAGCCCAAAGCTTTCTCAAATTGGCAAGGGGTAGTTAAAGAGGTATGGTCGCCAGGCATTCGGTATAACTTCGGTTATACTTACCCTATGAAGACTGCCATATCCATATCCGACGAACTTTTCGAGTCTGCGGAGCAATTTGCCGGCAGGAAGGGGATGTCACGCAGCGAGCTTTACGCCGCCGCGATCCGGCAATACTTGCGCGAGCACCGCAGTGAGGGCGTTACCGAGCGGCTGGATGAGATCTACGGAGCCGATCCGGGTACTCTTGAGCCTGGCTTGTCGCAGCTACAATCCCGTAGCTTACCGAAAGAAGAGTGGTAATCCGGCGCGGTGAGATCTGGTGGGCCGGGTTGTCCGGACCAGAGGCTTCCGAGCCGGGCTATCGGCGTCCGGTCCTGATCGTGCAGTCCGACGAGTTCAACGAGAGCCGCATCGGGACCGTGATCGCGGCGGCGCTGACTACGAACCTGCGGTTGGCGGAGGCGCCGGGTAACGTGCCGGTCGAGGTCGAAGATACCGGTTTATCCAGAGAATCGGTCGTGAACGTCTCACAGCTCGTTACCGTGGATAGATCCTTCCTCGTGGAGCGTGCCGGTCGAGTAGAGGACCGAGTCATGTTGCGGGTGGATGACGGCATCCGGCTAGTGCTGGCGTTGTAGCAGGCCGGCATCTTCCCTCTATAATCCCCACCATGACTAGCATACAGTGGCAGCAGGCGGGGGAGTTCGAGGATATCCGGTACGAGAAGGCGGAGGGGATCGCCAAGATCACCATAAACCGCCCCGAGGTGCGGAACGCGTTCCGGCCTCTTACCGTGAAGGAGATGCAGCGGGCGCTCGACGACGCCCGCGACGATCAAGAAGTGGGCGTCATCATCCTGACCGGCGAGGGGGAGGCGGCGTTCTGCTCGGGCGGGGATCAGCGGGTGCGCGGTGACGCGGGCTACCTTGACGATCCAGATAACCCGAGCCGCACGCCGGAAGGGGCGTCCGTGGGGCGCTTCGACGTTACGGACTTCCACGTGCAGCTCAGGCGGTGCCCGAAGCCTATAGTGGCGATGGTCGCGGGGTGGGCTATCGGCGGAGGGCACGTGCTGCACCTCTTGTGCGACCTCACGATAGCCGCGGACAACGCCCGGTTCGGGCAGGTTGGGCCGAGGGTCGGGAGCTTCGATGGTGGATACGGGGCGTCTATCCTCACCCAGCTCGTGGGGCCGAAGAAGGCGAAGGAGATCTGGTTCCTCTGCCGCCGCTACTCCGCCGAGGAGGCGCTGGATATGGGGCTGGTGAATACCGTGGTGCCGCTTGCAGATCTGGAAGAGGAGACGGTCGCGTGGTGCCGGGAGATGCTGTCCCACTCGCCGTTTGCGCTCAGGCTGCTCAAGGCGAGTTTTCACGCCCACGAAGACGGCTTCGCCGGCATACAGCAGCTCGCCCACGACGCGAACCTGCTCTTCTACGGCACCGAGGAGGCTCAGGAGGGCCGCGACGCCTACAAGGAGAAGCGCGAGGCGGACTTCTCCAGGTTCCCGCGCCGGCCCTAGATTCTAGCCTTCAACCGTGGGCGTCCAGCCATCGGCGAGTGTAGGCGCTGGCTCCTACGCGCTAGACTGAGCCCGTGATCGAGCCTGAGACAGCTTCCGCCACCGTCTACCGCTACACTCTGCCGCTCTCCGACGGGGCTGCCGCCGGAGACGCCGGTTCGAGGCGCGAGGGCGCGCTGCTGGAGCTTCGCGACGAGCACGGCAACTCCGGTTGGGGCGAGGCCGCGCCGCTGCCGGGCTTTAGCCGGGAGAGCGTGGAGGAGGCCGCGCGACAGCTCGCCGCATTCTCCTCCGGGGAGGGCGTGGAGGAGCCGTATCCCTCGGTCCGGTTCGCGCTGGAGCTCGGACATCTGAGCCTGAGGGCCGCTGCCTCCGGCGAGACCCTGCCGCGGCTGCTCTCGTCCGTGCCTCGCGGGAGCGTGGAGCTGAATGCCCTGATCTCCTCCGGGCCCGATGAGGCGCCCGCCGAGGCGCGCCGGATGCGGGAGGCCGGGTACCGGGCCGTGAAGCTCAAGGTCGGCCGCCGGCAGGTGGATGAGGAAGCAAGGCTCGTGCGGCATGTGGCCGGTGAGCTGGAGGGTGTCTCGCTGCGGCTGGACGCCAACCGAGCCTGGAGCCTCACCGAGGCGCTGGAGTTCGCCCGTGGCATCCTGGGGGTGGAGGTCGAGTACGTCGAGGAGCCGCTGGCGGACGCCACGCTGCTGCCGCGCTTCGCTAGAGAGAGCAGGCTGCCGGTCGCGCTGGACGAGTCTCTGGTCGGGATACCGGCCGCCGGGCTCGCCGAGCACGGCTACGCCACCGCCGTCGTGCTCAAGCCGACGCTGCTCGGCGGGATCTCACGCTCCCTGGCGCTCGCCGCCCGCGCCGACGACCTCGGCATGAAGGCGGTCGTTAGCTCGGCGTTCGAGAGCGGGGTCGGGACGCTCGGGCTCGTCGCGCTCGCCGCCGCGCTACCCGGTGGGGGTGAGCCCGCCGGCCTCGACACGTACCGCAGGCTCGGCGCGGACACGCTGAGGCCGGCTCTGGATCTCGGCTCGACCCTGGATGTATCGGCCCTGCTCGGCCAGCATCGGGAGATAGACCCACTGTATCTGGAGCCGGTGGGGGCGAAGCCTTGAGCCGGACAGTGCCCTGCCCGCTGCGGGTCGCCGCCGAGAGAAGGCCAGATGCACCGGCCGTGATCGGGTCCGGGACCATATCCTACGTCGAGCTCGACCGGCGCGTGGCCCACGCCGCTGCGTCCCTGCGCGAAACTTGCGGGCCCGGCTCCCGCGTCGGGCTGTACCTGCCGCAGGACGAGCGGTACGTGGTCTTGATCCTGGCCCTGCTGCGCGCCGCAATGGTCGCGGTCCCGGTGAGCACGCGCGTGCCGGCGGCCGCCGTACCGCCGCTACTGGAGCGGGCCGGGTGCCGGGCCATGATCTCGGCCCCGGACCCTTCTCCCCGGGTACCAGAGGGCGTAACCGTACTGTACCCGGAGGAGATGGGCTCAGAGGAGCTGGACGGCGGCAAGGGGCTCTACGGCGGTGAATGGTGCCTCTGGAACCTCGATGCGCCGGCGACTGTGGTGTCTACCTCCGGCAGCACGAGCGGGCCGAAGGCCGCGCTACACTCCCTGGGCAACCACTACTACAGCGCGCTCGGCTCCAACGAGAACCTCCCGCTGGCCCCGGGCGACCACTGGCTCGCGCCGCTGCCCTTCTATCACGTCGGCGGTCTCGGGGTGATGTTCCGTTGCCTCGTCTCCGGCGCGGCGATCGCGTTGCCGAGTCCCGGCGAGCCCGTGGGGGAGGCCGCCGTCCGGCTCGGGGCTACCCACGCCTCGCTCGTCGCCACCCAGCTCCGGCGGTTGCTCGGGGAGAGCGTCTTGCCCGAGACCCTGCGCGCCGTGCTGCTCGGCGGCGGGGCGATGCCGGAGGCCCTCCTCGACGCCGCCGCCGGGGCCGGGTTGCCGGTGCACACCAGCTACGGCATGACCGAGATGTCCTCACAGATCACGACCACCCCGCCGGGCGCCCCGCGAGAGACGCTGCACACCTCCGGACGGGTGTTGCCGAACCGCGAGCTGCGGATCTCGGAGGAGGGCGAGATCCTGGTCCGCGGCAGGACCCTCTTTCTCGGCTACCTCGACGGCGGCGAGCTCCACGACCCCACCGACGAGAACGGCTGGTTACACACCGGAGACCTCGGCTCGCTGGACGATCACGGCTATCTAACCGTCCGGGGCCGCCGGGACAACATGTTCGTCTCCGGCGGTGAGAACGTGCAGCCGGAGGAGATAGAGCGTGCCCTGAAACGGCTACCCGGGGTCGAGGACGCCGTCGTGGTGCCCGTACCGGACGCGGAGTTCGGTCATAGGCCGGTGGCTTTCGTCCGGCCCGGAGACGGGTCCGCGGGCGTGGACGGCGGGGCCCTCTCTGCGGCGCTCGGGCCGATGCTGCCGCGGTTCATGATCCCGGTCGCCTTCCACCCCTGGCCGGAGGAGGACTCCGGTATGAAGCCCGACCGGGCGTTGCTGGCGCGGCTGGCCGGAGAAGACCGCGAGCCCCGGGACGGAGCCGGTTGAGCGGGCGGGCCTACCACAAGCTCCCGGCGGAGATGCTGCGGCTCGCGGCGCTGGCCCCGGCGCGTCCGGTTGAGGCGTACGACCGGGCCGCCGGGTACCTGGATCTCCTCTCGGAGACGGTTCGTAGACCCCCCGCGCCATACGGCACCGTCGGTCTCGACGAGGTAATCCCGGAGCTCGCCTCCACATCCAGCGACTCCGGTAACGTCGCCGACGTGTCGCGGATACTGGGGGAGACCGCGCTAGCCGAGACCGAACGGCGGACCCGCGAGCTTCTCGGTGGCATCAGCAAGCAGGACCCGTTCGAGGCCCGCTGGACGGCGGACGTGGTCTTTGCCCGCTGCTGCTACCTATTGTGCCGGCTCGTGCGGCCCGAGAGGGTGGTCGAGACCGGGGTGGCCCACGGGGTGAGCAGCGCCTTCCTGCTGGCGGCCCTGCGGGAGAACGGCGGCGGCGATCTCCACAGCGTGGACCTGCCGCCGCTCCGCCGCGAAGCCGGGCGTTTCTGGGGGATCGCCGCCGGGTGTAACGGCTCCACCGGAGATACAGACGGCTGGCATCTCCACCGGGGGGCGAGCCGGAGGGTGCTGCCCGGGCTCCTGCGGGAGCTCGGTAGCGTGGGACTGTTCGTCCACGACAGCCTGCACACCCGCAGGAACATGGCTTACGAGCTGGATCTCGCCTGGAAGTATCTACGACCGGGCGGGGCCATACTCGCCGACGATCCCGAGCGCAACGCCGCCTTCGGCGGGCTTTCGGAGCGCAGACCGGCGCTCATGCGGGTCATCCGGGAGATCGAGGACACCCCGCTCACCGGGGAGGCCGCGAAGACTACATTCGGGCTCGCGATCAAGGCTCTCACGGCACCCTAGATGTTTCGGCTCCGGGAGCCCCGGCCGCGCCCGGCGTTGGAGCCCGGAGGCGGGAGTGTGTATGATCGGAGTATATTCTAGGGAAAGGGATGCTCATGCAGGTGGAGCCGCTCAAGATCGTGGAGGTGGACCGCTACACGCGGGGCGTGGTAGGTCCGAGCCAGCCGGTACAGGGACCCGTCTCGGTCGGTGGCAGGATAACGTCGAACACGGCGCCCGGATGCTGGGGACCGATGATCACGCCCCACTTCAAGGGCGGCCACGAGGTGACGCAGCCGGTCGCCATAGACGGCGCGGAGGTCGGTGACGGCGTCGCCCTCCGGGTAAAGCGGGTCGAGGTTACCTCCAGGGTCACCGCCTCGGGGACGATGAAGATGGTGGACGGCCGCTTCGTGTGCGACCCGTTCGTGGACCACGTCTGCGGCGAGTGCGGCGCGATGAACCCCTCCACCACCCTCGAAGGCACGGGTCGGGACGCCGTGCGGTGCGCGAGCTGCGGCGCGCCGGCCAGCTCGTTCGAGGTGCCCTCCGGCTACACCATCGCGTTCGACCACGAAGGACAAGTCGGGATAACCCTCACCAAGGAACGGGCCGAGGAGCTCGCCGGGAACGCCGCCGAGGAGATGGCCCTGCCCGGTAACGCCGAGCAGCACCCGATCAGCGCCCTCGCCCTCTCCGACGTGACGGGCGTGCCGAGCCGGCTGAGGCCGTTCCTCGGCAACGTCGGCTCCACGCCGGCCCGGGATCTCCCGGACTCCCACAACGCCGGGGACTTCGGGCAGTTCCTCATAGGGGCCGACCACGAGTTCTCCCTGACCGAGGAGGAGCTCGCCGAGGCAAAGACCGACGGCCACATGGACGTGGACTCGGTGCGCGAGGGAGCGGTGCTCATCTGCCCGACCAAGGTCGCGGGGGCCGGGATCTACATCGGCGACATGCACGCCAACCAGGGCGACGGCGAGATCGCCGGTCACACCACGGACGTCTCCGGCGAGGCCGAGCTAGAGGTGGCGGCGGTGATAAAGGGCCTGCAAAACGACGGCCCGATACTCTTGCCGCCCGAGGAGGACCTGCCGTTTCTGGCAAAGCCCTTCACCGAGCGGGAGTGGAGCGACATCCTGTCCCTCGCCCGGAGCCAGAGCCAGCCCGAGCCGGAGCCCGTGGGGCCGGTGCAGACCATCGGCTCCGGGGCGGACCTCAACGCCGCCACGGACAACGGCCTCGAAAGGATGTCCGCCCTCTCGGGCATGGATCTCGGAGAGGTGATGAACCGGGTAACGATAGCGGGCGGCGTTGAGATCGGCCGTCACCCCGGCGTCGTGACCGTAACCATGACCGTGCCGATGAGCCGGCTCGAAGACGTCGGGCTCGCGGAGCTGGTGCGCGACCAGTACGGTATCTAAGCCAGAATCGTGGCGGGGGCGAGGATCTTTCGAAGGTCCGGCCCCCGGCTCAACAGACCCGCGGCTGTCTGCAGTTGCTTGCGTCCGGTCCCACGACCCACCGGGGAACGGGCCCTGTTCGACGTGATCCTTGTGCTCCCCGCGACTCGGTTGTTTCGGGTAGATCACGCCCCGGGGGGTTAGCGCGGGTGGTTGTTGTGGGTAGACTGGTACCCAGGTAGGCAGCAAAGTCTAGCCCCGCCCACGGGAGGGCTACAGGAGGTAGAGATGAACGAACGTATAGGTAAGCTCCAGGACGCCGGACAGAGCGTCTGGATAGACTCGATCTCACGCGACGATCTGGAGAGCGGGAACCTCCAGGGCCTCGTGGACGAAGGGGTAACGGGGATCACCTCGAACCCGACCATCTTCCAGGAGGCCATCTCCGAGTCCTCGCTCTACGACGAGCAGCTCGCCGAGCTCTCGCGCCAGAACGAGGAGCCGAAGGAGATCTTCCTCGCCCTCGCCCGCGACGACATCACCAGCGCCTGCGACTTCCTGCGCCCGGTATGGGACAAGACCGGCGGCAAGGACGGCCACGTCTCGCTGGAGGTCTCGCCCGACCTCGCCTACGACACCGACGCGACCGTCGAGGAGGCCCAGCGCCTGCACGAGATGGTGGACCGGCCGAACCTGCTGGTAAAGATACCGGCCACCGAGCCCGGCCTGACCGCCATCGAGGAGATGATCTCGCGCGGCCGCTCCATAAACGTGACCCTGATCTTCTCCCTCGAACGCTACCGGCAGGTTACCCGCGCCTACATCCGGGGTCTCTCCCGGCTCGTGGAGAACGGCGGCGACCCCTCCAACGTGGCGAGCGTCGCCAGCTTCTTCGTAAGCCGCGTGGACTCCGAGGCCGACAAGCGGCTGGACAAGATCGGCCGTCAGGACCTCCAGGGTCGGCTGGCCATCGAGAACGCCAAGCTCGCCTACGCCGAGTTCGAGGAGATCTTCTCCGGCCCCGAGTGGGAGGAGCTGGAGTCCAAAGGCGCGAACCGCCAGCGTCCGCTGTGGGCGTCTACCTCGGTAAAGAACCCCGAGTACCGCGACACCGCCTACGTCGAGGCGCTCGTCGGCCCGGATACCGTGGACACCATGCCACACTCCACCTACGACGCCGTAAAGGACCACGCCGAGATAAAGCCCGGCACGATCCAGGAAGGCGTGGACGAGGCCCGCAGGTTCGTGCAGGAGCTGGAAGAGGCCGGCATAGACTACGAGGACGTGACCGACACGCTGGAGAGGGAGGGCGTGCAGAAGTTCGCCGACTCCTTCGACGACCTGATGGGCGAGATCCGGCAGGAGAGCCGCAGGCTCGTCGGTTAAAAAAGTTACGTAAGTTACGTAAATTACACAAGCGGGCCGGCACGACCCGGAACAGCCTAGAAGATCCGGCAGACATAGAAAGACCCAGGAGGTAAGAGTGGCGAGGACCAGACAAGGAAAAACGGACACAGAGCAGCTATCCGCCCTGGCGCGGCAGCTCAAGGTGGACAGCGTACGGTCGAGCAGCGCCGCCGGCTCGGGGCATCCAACGTCCTCGATGTCCGGCGCTGACCTCATGGCCGGTCTGATGACCGGCTACCTGCGCTACGACTTCGACAACCCCGACAACCCGGCGAACGACACCCTGATCTTCTCCAAGGGCCACGCCTCGCCGCTGCTGTACTCCATGTACAAGGCCGCCGGGGCCATAACCGACGATGAGCTTCTCACCTTCCGCCAGTTCGGCAGCCGTATGGAGGGCCACCCGACCCCGCGCATCCCGTGGGTGGACGTTGCGACAGGCTCGCTCGGCCAGGGACTCCCGATAGGCGTCGGGATCGCGCTAGAGAGCAAGTACCTCGACGGCCTAGACTCCCGGGTGTGGGTCCTCTGCGGCGACTCCGAGATGGCGGAGGGCTCCATGTGGGAGGCGTTCCAGCACGCCGCCTTCTACAACCTGGGCAACCTGACCGCCGTCCTGGACATGAACCGCCTCGGCCAGACCGGCGAGACGATGGACGGCTGGAACGGCGACGCCTACGCCGCCCGCGCCGAAGCGTTCGGCTGGGACGTGGTCCAGATAGACGGCCACGACCCCGAGGAGATAGACCGCGCCTACTCCGAGGCAGTGCAGAGCAACGACAAGCCGACCTTTATCGTCGCCAAGACGATAAAAGGCTCCGGCGTCTCCTGGCTCGAAAACCAGAACGGCGTCCACGGCAAGCCGGTCGAGGAGGGCCGCGAGGACGAGGCCATCGAGGAGCTCGGCGGCAACCAGGGCACGACCGTAGAGGTCGCAAAGCCCGAGAACAAGGACAAGACCTTTGGTAGCGGCGTGACCGGCTCTCTCTCCCTGCCGGAGTGGGAGGTCGGCGACAAGGCCGCCACCCGCGCCGCCTACGGCGCGGCGATAGCGGCGCTCGGCGAGGCCCGCGAGGACGTGGTCGCGATGGACGGCGAGGTCAGCAACTCCACCCACTCGGCGGACTTCGCCAGCGCCCACCCCGACCGCTACTTCGAGATGTACATCTCCGAGCAGCAGCTCGTCTCGACGGCGGTCGCGATGCAGGTCGGTGGCCGGGTCCCGTTCGCGTCGAGCTTCGCCGCGTTCTTCACCCGGGCCTATGACTTTATCCGCATGGCCGCCATAAGCCGGGCCAGCATCAACCTCTGTGGCTCTCACGCCGGTATCTCCATCGGCGAGGATGGCCCGTCGCAGATGGCACTGGAGGACCTCGCCATGATGCGCGCCGTCCACGGCTCGACCGTGCTGTATCCGTCGGATGCGAACCAGGCTGCCAAGCTCGTGGCCGAGATGGCCGACACCGAGGGCATCTGCTTCATGCGCACCAACCGGCCGGGTACGCCCGTGATCTACGACGCAAACGAGTCCTTCCCGGTAGGCGGCAGCAAGGTCTTGCGCTCCTCCGAGGACGACTCGGTAACGATAGTCGGCGCGGGCGTCACCCTGCACGAGGCGCTCTCCGCCGCGAAGGAGCTCGCCAGCGAGGGCGTCTCCGCCCGCGTCATAGACGCCTACTCGGTAAAGCCCATAGACGCCGCCACCATAAGCGAGGCCGTGCGGGCGACCGGCGGTAGGCTCGTGGTCGTCGAGGACCACTGGTCCGAGGGCGGTATTGGCGAGGCCGTACTCTCCGCGCTGGCCGAGAACGGGGCCTCCGACGTGGCCTACCGGCACCTCGCCGTAACCCACATGCCGGGATCTGGCTCCGGCGCGGAGCTTATGAACGAGGCCGGCATAGACGCCGAGGGTATAAAGCGCGCCGCCCATGAGGTGGCTGGATAGAGCGCTCAGCTTTCAGGTGTCAGCCGTCAGCGATAGCAATCGAGAGCAAGATAGCTGACGGCTGACCTCTAATTGCTGAAATTGCCGATAGCTTCGAAGAGAGGGAGAGAGCATGGACATTGGTATCTACGGCCTCGGGCGCATGGGGGCGAACATGGTGCGCCGGTTGGCCGAGGACGGCCACCGCGTCGTGGCGGGCAACCGCTCGGCCGGGCCTATACAGGAGGCGGTCGGCTATGGAGCCGAGGGCGCACAGGGCCCGGGGGAGTTCGTGGAGAAGCTGGGCGGCTCGGGAAGCTCAGACGGGCCGCGCGTGATGTGGAGCATGCTCCCGGCGGGGGACGTAACCGACGAGATGCTCCACTCCTTCGCCGATCTGGGTAACGAGGGCGACATCATCGTGGACGGGGCCAACTCGTACTTCAGGGACTCCATCCGGCGCTCCGAAGAGCTAACCGGTAAGGGCTACCGGTATCTGGACGCCGGGATCAGCGGCGGCGTCTGGGGGTATGAGGTCGGCTACTGCACGATGGTCGGCGGCGACCGGGGGGCCTACGAGCACGTAGAGCCCGCCTTGAAGACCCTGGCCCCGGCCAACGGATACTCCTATCTCGGTGGCGCGGGCGCGGGCCACTTCACGAAGATGGTCCACAACGGCATCGAGTACGGGATGCTCCAGGCCTACGCGGAAGGGTTCGAGATCCTGGAGAAAAGCCAGTACGACTTCGACCTCGAAGCGGTGAGCAACCTGTGGAACCAGGGCAGCGTCGTGCGGAGCTGGCTATTGGAGCTCGCCGAGCGCGCCTTCGCCGACGAGCCGCACCTCGAAAGCGTCGCCGGGTACGTGAACGACTCCGGCGAGGGCCGCTGGACCGTGCAGGAGGCCATAAACGAGGACGTGCCCGCGCCGGTAATAACCGAGTCGCTGTACGCCCGATTCGCCTCGCGCCAGGACGAGTCCTTCGCCGCGAAGTCCATCGCCGCCCTGCGGCAGCAGTTCGGCGGCCACACCATAAAGGAGGCCGGCGCCAGGGAGAGCGGGCAGGATGGCTGAGACCACGGCCCAGGGAGCCCAGTCTCCGGACACCGAGGGCCTGCTCCGGGACGACTCGCGGCTGCCCCGGATGCCGGAGCCGGCGGCTATCGTGATCTTCGGGGCCTCCGGCGACCTGACCTCGCGCAAGCTGGTGCCCGCTCTCTACGACCTCGCCGCCTCCCGCCGGCTGCCGATGGAGTTCGCCGTGGTCGGCATCTCCCGCACGGAGATGAGCCACGACGAGTTCCGGCAGAAGCTGCGCGAGGGGCTCGAGGAGCAGAGGCCCGGCAAGATCAGCGAGGACGTGTGGGACTCTTTCTCGAAGGGCATCTTCTATCTGCCCGGCGACTCCAAGGAGCCCGACACCTACAAGGAGCTAAAGGACTTTCTGGCGAACCTGGACGAGGAGCGCGGCACCTCGGGGAACCGGGTGTTCTACCTCTCGTCGTCGCCGTCGCTCTTCCCCCCGATAGTCGAGCAGCTCGGCGAGGTCGGGATGAACGTCCAGGAGGGCGGCTACTCGCGGCTCGTCATAGAGAAGCCCTTTGGCAGCGATCTCCAGAGCGCGCAGTATCTGAACCAGGAGATAAAGCGCCACTTCGACGAGTCCCAGATCTACCGCATAGACCACTACCTGGGCAAGGAGACGGTCCAGAACATCCTGGCCCTGCGCTTCGCCAACGGCATCTTCGAGCCGGTGTGGAACCAGCACTACGTGGATCACGTCCAGATCACGGTCGCAGAGAGCGACGGCGTGGGCGACCGGGGCGCTTTCTACGAGGAGGCCGGGGCCCTGCGCGACATCGTCCAGAACCACGTCATGCAGGTCCTGTGCCTGACGGCGATGGAGCCGCCGGTCGCGTTCGACGCGGACTCGGTGCGGGCGGAGAAGGTCAAGGTCCTCAAAGCGGTCCGCCCGATACCGGAGGATGAGGTGGACCGGTACGCGGTACGCGGCCAGTACGACTCGGGCTGGGTGTGGGGCGAGAAGGTGCCCGGCTACCGCGAGGAGGAGGACGTCGCCGAGGACTCGACGACCGAGACCTACGCGGCGCTGAAGCTGCTCGTGGACAACTGGCGCTGGGCCGGGGTACCTTTCTACATCCGCTCTGGCAAGCGGCTGCCCAAGAAGTCGACGGAGATCGCGATCCAGTTCAAGCAGACGCCGCACACGCCTTTCGTCGGCACGCGCAACCTGGAGCCGAACGTGCTCGTGATCCGGGTCCAGCCCGAGGAAGGCGTCTCCCTGAAGATCGGCGCGAAGGTGCCGGGGGCGGGCTTCGAGGTCTCCTCGGTGAACATGGATCTGCTCTACGGCGCGGCATTCCTCGAAGAGGCGCCCGACGCCTACCAGCGGCTCTTACTCGACATGATGCTCGGCGACCCGACGCTGTTTATCCGCTCGGACGAGGCCGAGGGGGCATGGGCGATACTCCAGCCGGTGCTCGACGGCTGGAGCGAGAACGGCGGCGAGATCGCCCAGTATCCGGCCGGGGAGTGGGGCCCGCAGGAGGCCGAGGAGCTTCTGGAGCAGGACGGCAGGGAGTGGCGCAGGCCGTGAGTGCGTGATGTGTACGTGACGTATAAGTGATGTGCGTGATGCGTAGGAGAAGTCAGTGAGTGAGACGCGGCAACATCCGGGCGGCGGTGCGATGTCTGTCGAGGAGATCGAGCACGAGCTCGGCTCCCTGCGGGCCGACGAGGAGGGCCAGCCGGGGCTCAGGGCGAGCGTCCTGAACCTGGTTGTGGTCACCGACGACGACAACGCCGACAGGGTCACCGACGAGGTCGCGCGCCTCGCGGGCCGCTACCCGTCTAGGGCGATACTCCTGATCTCGGACCCCGACGAGCCGGAGCCCGAGACGGGGCCCGCGCTGGACGTGGGCCTGTCCGTGTTCTGCGAGGCCCGCGGCGGGCAGGAGAGCCGAGTCTGCGCCGAGCAGATCACGGTCCACGCCGGCGGCGCTACCGCGGGCCACCTCGAGAGCATCGCCGGACCCCTGTTGATCCCGGACCTCCCGGTCTTTCTGTTTTATCCGCACGGCTTCGACCCGGCCTCGCCGGAGCTCGCGGGCATGTCCCGGCTCGCCGACCGGGTTATCGTGGACTCTGCCGCCTCCGAGCAACCGGGAGAGTGCATCCGGGCGGTCGCCGGGATGCTGCGGGAGGAAGAGTCCCCGGCGTTCGGGGATCTGCAGTGGGTCGCCCTCTCGCCGTGGCGCTCACTGCTGGCGAATCTGTTCGAGCCCCCGGAGCGCGCCGGGATGCTGCAGGAGGTGGAGCGCGTCGAGCTCAAACACGCCCCCGACGGCACGTGCCGGGCGCTCTTGCTGATCGGCTGGCTCGCCGACTCTCTGGGCTGGACCATCCGGCAGGCTACGGAGAGTAGCGACGGGCGTGAGATCCACTTCGTCAGGCCAGACGGGGAGGAGGTGCTCGTGTCCGTCTCCGAGAGCTCCGAGCCCGAGGAGTACCTGCGTCGCATCCGGCTCTACGCCGGGGACTACAGTTTCCAGGTATCCCGCCACCGGGAGCAGACCGACGCCCGGACCACCGTAATGCACGGGGACGAGCTCGTCGGGGAGCGTACGGTACACCTCGGCGCGCTCGACCTCAGCGTGCTCGTCGGCGAGGAGCTCCGCTACCGAGGCCGCGACACCGCCTACGAGGGCGCGCTACGCAAGGCCGAGGAGGTTCTAGAACAGTGACCGGATACAGAGCCAGCATCCACGACGGCCCACGGGAGCTCGCCCGAGAGGCCGCCCGCCGCTTTGTGGAGACCGCCGAGGCCGCCGTTGCCGAAAAGGGGTTCTTCACCGTGGCCCTCGCCGGAGGCTCCACCCCGGAAGCCACCTACCACGAGCTCGCCCGCGACTACGCCGACCGTCCGCTCTGGGGTAGCACCCACGTCTTCTTCGGCGACGAGCGCACCGTGCCGCCCGAGGACGAGGACTCCAACTACCGCATGGCCCGCGAGACTCTGCTCGACTACGTCCAGACCGCGGGGGTCTACAGGATGAAGGGCGAGCTCACCCCCGAGATGGCCGCAGCCGAGTACGAACGCGACCTGCAGGGCTTCTTCGGCGGGGACACGCCGGTCTTCGACCTCATACTGCTCGGCGTCGGCCCCGACGGCCACACCGCGAGCCTCTTCCCCGGCACCCCGGCCCTCGACGTGCGTGACCGGCTGGCCGCCGCCAACCCCGTGGAGAAGCTCGACACCGACCGCCTCACCCTGACCGTCCCGGTGCTGAACGCCGCCCGCGCCGTGTGGTTCCTGGTGGCCGGGGAGGACAAGGCCGAGGCGGTGGCCGAGGTACTGGAAGGCGACGCCGACCCGCACGAGTATCCATCAAAGCTCGTCCGGCCCGACGACGGCGGCCCCGTGTGGATGCTGGACCGGGAGGCCGCCTCCGGCCTGACCGGCTAGAACTCTATAAGACAGATACTCACTGCGCATGGCGGTGATCCGCATTTAGTAGCATGAGTGTCTATTAGAAAACACAGAAGAGCAAGCCACCGTCGGTTCTAGCGACTACAGGGGAAGGGATTATGCCGGAACAGGAATCCCACACTTCGAGAGAAGAGACGATCAAGTCTCAGGTCTCTGAGGGAATCGAAGAGGCAAAGCAATTTGCGAAGTCGCTTAACTTAGAGGAGGCCAAGAATGGAGAGTGGTTCCTCGAGTTACTACGAAAAGTCGTATACTCCTACGACCGTAACGCTAGGGCCGAGTATTTTCAGCAGAAGTATCCGGGGCTATCTCCAGATGAGATCGCGGACATACTGACATCCGTAACGACCCGGTACGCTACCGTCGCTGGAGGGCTGGCCGGGGCAGCGGCGACCGCGAGCCAGATAGCTACCCTGGGCTCCTGGGGTATGACGGCTTCTCTGTTTGTGGGCACTATCGGTGCTGAAATGATATATCTCGCAAGGATTCAGATGCGGCTGGTGCTCGACCTCTCCGTCGTCTACGATCTCCAGCTCGACCCGGAAGACCCCGAGGATGTCCTGATGGTCTTCGGCTACGCTCTCGGCGTCGCACCGACGGACTTGGTTGGCAGAGGGGCCCGGAAGGCTGCTGGACACGGAACCGAATGGTTGATCAAGAAGTACATTAGCAAGGGCGTACTGGAAGCGATACAGCGTTTCGCTAAAAAGCTGGGCCTAAAGATACTGCAACGCACCATCATCAAGTACACGGTCCCCGTGGCTTCGGCTGCCGTGGGCAGCACTTACAATTACATAACTACCAAATCTATGGGCGAGATCGCCAAAGCCCACTTCAGAAACAGACACCAGTTCACCGAGGAGTTACAGGGTCTGGTGTCACGCCGGAACACGTATGACCTCGTATTTCCGGCTGCCACGATGTACATGGCACACCTCGACGGCGAGCTTTCACCGAAGGAACGAGAGCTCTATAAGGCTATGCTTTCACGTATGTCGTTTACCGAGCACACGCAGGTTGAGTTTAAGAGGTTCGTGGATGACGAGGCGAATCTCATCGAAGCGGCCGCCGGTATAGATGATATTGAGCTACGGCGCAGTCTGATGGATGTGCTCATATTAATGGCGGTCTGTGATGGCGAGCTGGACGAGAAAGAGCGCAGGTTTTTGGTGAACATCGCCGGGCGGTTGGAGGTGTCTCTAAATCTGGAGGAGGTCGAGAAGATGAGCCGAGACTACCGGGAGACTGTCGAGCGAGGTGTGGTCGAGAAAACGGCGAGCAGCGTAAAAGACACGGCTACGATGGCTAGCGGCAAAGTCAAAGGGTTTGGAAAGGTTCTCAAAAGAACGGATGCAGAAGTCTAATAATGTAGCGTTTGGGGGAGGTTGAACTCCAGGCTGTCCAGCCTGTGTCAGCTATCTTTACAGTTGCTTACTGAAAGCCATTCACTGGAAAGTTTCAAACGTGAAACCTTCTCCCCCAAATTTTTCTGACGGAGAGCTTGATTGCTCTTACGTAAACACGCCGCCAAGCCTTGGGTAGGCGCTTTGGCGGTTTTATTATCCGTTTATCCATACTCCTTTATTATAGCGTTTATTAGAAAACCTTCTTTAGCAGCCCGATCGCACCCTGCTTCCAGGGTACGCGGTGGGAGACGCCGGACTCCTTCTCGAAGCGGGGCAGGTTGTCTATGTACCAGCGGTAGTTTCTTAGCAGGGCGTCCTTGTTTGAGTGCTTTGGGTTGTAGCCGAGCTGCTTCTCGGCCTTCTCGATGGAGACGAAGGAGTCCTTGGAGGCCGTCTCGTACACCCACTTGTACAGGGGAGAGACGCCGAGCGCGTCCAGGAAGCGCAGGCCCAGGATGGCGGGCAGCGCCGGGAAGCCGACGACCTTCTTGCCGTGTCCGGCGGCGTCGAGGACGACCTGGTAGTCGTCCTTCATCGTGGAGAACACGCGGGCCCCGATGTTGAAGGTGTCGTCTACCTGCTCCTCTGGCAGCGAGAGGGTGAGGGCGATGGCGTCGCAGAGGTCCTCGACGTCCATTAGCTGGTACAGGTTGTCTCCCGAACCGATCATGGGGAAGTTGTGGCCGGTGTGGGCCCAATCGTACAGCAGGGCGAAGACGCCGAGACGCTCGGGGCCGACGAAGGACTTTGGCCGGATTATGGGGACGGTGAGGCCGCGGGCGCGGTACTCCAAGCAGATCATCTCTGCCTGTATCTTCGCCTGCCCGTACGGCCCGACGCCCTCCAGCTTGTCGGTCTCGTACAGCGGATGATGGTCGGGGATGCCGTACACGGCGGTGGAGGAGACGTGGACGGCTCGCTCCACGCCGTTACGCTCGGCGGCGTCCATGATGGTCCGGGTGCCCTCGACGTCGGTGGTGTAGATGTCCTCGGCCGAGTACAGCGGCAGGGCGGCGGCGGTGTGGACGACGAAGTCGGCGTCGGCCATCGCACGGTCCACGGCGGCGCGGTCGCGGATGTCGCCGGTAAAGGTCTCGACCCGGTCGCGTTCGGGGTAGTCGAAGTCCTCAAGGTCCAGCGAGGCCGTGCGGTAGCCCCTTTCGAGGAGGTGCCGGATCAGGTTTATCCCCAAGAATCCCGCTCCGCCCGTGACGAGTACCTTCTTGCCTTGCTCGTGCTGCATTACGTAACTCCTTGTCGGTCCATATAATGGGGCCTGCCTGACCCGTAAGAGGCCTCCCGGCGCTTTTTCGGGAGGCGGGAGCCTGGACAACCTTCCGCCTCACCATGACCGCCATGAAAGCCGGGCGCAAACGCGCGGCATTTTAGCACGAGACCCGGCGCGAGACCCCTGAAACCGCCGACGGAGCCCCGTCGTATCGGAGGATGCCACCCTTTACCCGCGTTCTGGAGCGTTCCGGGGCCGTTCGTAGAGCTTTTATGGAGCTTTCGAGAATTTTGGGTGGGAGACCGGCTGGTTGCGGGATGACGGAGCATGACGGAGCCTTCTAGGACGATGCGGTATATGATGTACGGGAGCGCTGAACACCTCTAGCTCCCCCAAGAGCTCGCGGGAGCCGGAGAGGAGGTAGAAAGCCTTGAGCAAGAACATCTTGAGCAAGAAGGCCCTGGACATCAGGGCCCCGATATTGCTCGCCGTGGTGTGCGCCGCCGCTCTCGGGTTGGCCGGGTGTGGCCAGACGGGGTCCGGGGGCTCCGCCGAAAGCTCCCGGGAGGCAGGCTCGGCTGGCCCCACACAGGACACGATCTCCCGGGAAACCACGGCCCGGGAGGCCCCGGGGTCGGCTGCTGGCGGGGAGACGAGCGCCGGACGTCAGACGAAGGGTAACGCCGGGAACGGCGGCCCGGGAATGGAGAGTGTGGAGCTTGATCTCGTCGGGGAGCCGGGGCTGGAGTTCTCCGGGCGCTGCACCGTGGACGGCGAGGAGCGCAAGCTAGAGGGCAAGACACCGGCTACCTACACCTATTCCCCCGAGCGGCGGCTGGAGTGTGAGATCTCCAGCCCGGGCGGCGGCCAGCTACGCGTCGGCTTCTCTGACGGGACGGGGGCGAGCTCCACCCAGCAGGTCGGCCCCGGGCC
The DNA here is from genome assembly GCF_001029505.1 of Rubrobacter aplysinae. Lineage (NCBI taxonomy): Bacteria > Bacillati > Actinomycetota > Rubrobacteria > Rubrobacterales > Rubrobacteraceae > Rubrobacter > Rubrobacter aplysinae. The sequence goes on from NZ_LEKH01000004.1 coordinate 45,488, forward strand.
GTCCTCCATGAGGCTGGTCTACGACGGTAACGGCCTGTCTCTCACCACTAGCTCCCGATCCTCGCAGACGAGCGGGCCCGGGGCAAGCTCTTCCCAGAGCTCGTCGCAAAGCTCGTCACAAAGCTCGTCGCAGAGCTTTTCACGGGGCTCTCCCGGCGAGAACTCGGGCTCCGAGTAGCGGCCACGGGGGACTGGATCCGGCCCGGAGAGAGGCGGCAAGTGGGGGCGGCCGCGGTCAGTTATAGGGTAGAGGAGGCCAGAAGCCGGAACGAGAGCGCCGGGAGGCTGCTGTGGATAGACGCTCTCCGGGGAGTGGCGATCCTCATGGTCGCCCTCTACCATCTGATCTTCGACCTCGACACCTTCGGCGGCTACGCGGTAGATTCGCTCTCCGGCTTCTGGGGAGGCTTCGCCGACGTTTCGGCGGGGATGTTCATCTTCCTCGTCGGGGTATCCCTGACCCTGAGCTTCGCAAGAGCCGGTGGGTATGGCAGGTTTGACGGCTCTGACGGCCGCGGGCTCTTCACCAAATATCTGCGCCGGGGGGCCAGGATCTTCGGCTACGGGATGCTGATCACGGCCGTATTCTGGGTGTTCGGGCTCGGGGCAGTGATTATCGGGATACTGCAACTGATCGGTCTCTCCATAGTCCTCGCCTACCCGTTCCTGCGCCTCGGATGGGCGAACGTGGCGCTCGGGCTCCCCTTGGTGGCCGCCGGCGTCGCTCTCGGCGCGGCGGACCCGAGCTTCGGCGGGGCGTTGCCGCTACAGGTGGGGCTCGCCCCGCTCGGGATCGTCCCGGAGGACCTGCTAATGCCCGACTACCGGCCACTCTTGCCGTGGTTCGGGGTCGTCCTGTCCGGGGTGGCGTCGGGCAATTTGCTGCGGGGTCGGTTGCCGGAGGTGAGAGTCCCCAAAAGCGTCTCCCGGGCTGCGGCCCCGCTCGCGTTCCTAGGTCGTCATACGCTGCTCATATACCTGGTACATCAGCCCGTAATGATCGCGCTGCTGGTGGTGACCGGCGTTATAGATCTATAGCTCCGGGGAGCTTCTAGCTACCTTTAAACACCCGTCGCGCCGGAGCCCAGGAAACGCTCCAGATGCTCGTGGCACCTGGAGAGCAGGCGCAGCTCGGTGTACTCCGCTTCCTGGTGGGCCTGGGCCGGGATGCCGGGCCCGAAGTTCGTCGCCGGGACGCCCCGCTCGGCGAACCGCGCGACGTCGGTCCACGCCTGCTTGGGCCGGACCTCCAGCGCAGGGGCGTCTTTCGTAGGCTGTATGAGCCGCTGGACGAGCGGCGCGTCCAGGGCGACGGGGCTGCTCGGGGCGAGGTCCAGGATCTCATAACCCGCATCATGGCCTTCCAGCAGCGTCTCGAAGGTCTCCCGGACGTGATCCTCGCCCCTGCCGGGGGCGAAGCGGTGGTTGACGTTGACCCAGAACTCGTCTGGGACCACGTTGGTGGCCGTGCCGCCCCGGGCCAGGGTGGCGGTCAGGACCTCGTAGAAGGTGAGGCCGCCGGTCTCCGGGGTCTCGACCTCCTCGGTGCGGCGCGCGTGCAGCTCCGCCAGGAGCCCGCCGGCCATCGTGAGCGCGTTCCGGCCGAGCCAGGGCCGGGCGGAGTGGGCCGGGCTGCCCCGGAACGTGACGCCGACCTGCGCCGTCCCGATACACCCGACCTCCAGGGCCCCCTCCGTCGGCTCCAGGAGCAGCGCGAGCCCCGCCTCCAGCACGCGCGGCATCCGGGAGAAGACCGTCTCCAGGCCGTTCTCCGGGAAAGGTCCCTCCTCCCGCTCGTAGAACACGAAGACGGGCTCAAGATCACTCTCCGCCCACGGAAAACGCTCCAGCAGCGAGAGCATCACCGCGTCCCCGGCCTTCATGTCCGTGGCCCCCCGGCCGTAGACGCGCCCGCTCTCCACCCGGACCGGCAGCCCGTTCGCGGGCTCGGGAACCGTGTCCAGGTGCCCGGCCAGGACGATCCTCTCTCGCGAAGGGTCCGGCTCGGAGCGGGTCACGACCAGGTTGTTGGCGGCGCGCTCTACGTCCCAGCCCGGAAGCTCTCCGATGCGAGACCGGAGGTCGTCGCAGAGGGCGGCCTCCTCGCCGGTTACGCTCGGGCGCCGCAGAAGCCAGAGCAGGTCGTCCCGCAGCGTCTGTTGTGTTGCGCCCGTCTCCACGCTAACCGGAGCTCACGCCGAACTCGCGCAGCGCCTCGTTCAGCGAAGTCTTGCGGTCGGTGGACTCCTTGCGCTCCCCGACTATCAGGGCGGTCTGGAGGCTGTAGGTACCGGCCGGGAACTCGCGGGAGCGGGTGCCGGAGACGACCACCGAGCGGGCCGGGACGTAGCCCCGGTAGACGACCTCCTCGGGTCCGGTGACGTCTATGATCTGGGTGGACGACGTGAGCACCACGTTCGCCCCGACGACGGCCTCCTCCTCTACCCGCACGCCCTCGACGACGACCGCCCTCGAACCGATAAACGCCCCATCCTCGACGACGACCGGCGTCGCGCCCGGCGGCTCCAGCACGCCCCCGATGCCCACACCGCCGGCGAGGTGGACGTTGCGTCCGATCTGGGCTCCCGAGCCGACCGTGGCCCAGGTGTCAACCATCGTGCCCGAGCCGACGTAGGCCCCGATGTTCACGTAGCCCGGCATCACGACGGCGCCGGCCTCGACGTGCGATCCGTAGCGCACGGTGCCCGGCGGCACGACCCGGACCCCGGCCTTGTCGAGATCCTTCTTGGTCGGGATCTTGTCGTGATACTCGAACTCCCCGGCGGTCATCTTGCGCATCCCGGCGACGCCGAAGTAGAGCGAGATCGCCTTCATCACCCAGGCATTGGCCTCCCAGGTATCCGACGTCTCACCCTTCTTCTCCGCAACCCGCAACTCGCCCCTATCCAGGGCGTCCACGACCTCGAGCACGGTCTGCCGGTACTCGTCCCGCTCTACGAGATCCCGGTTCTCGAAGGCCTCCTCTATCTTTCCCGCCCTGTGATCCAATCCGCTCCTCTCCAGTACCTCCAGTACGCGCCCCGGGAACCCGAAAAGTACCCCCGAGCACCCGTGAGCCGCCGCCCATCCAGTCTAACTAGTCTAACAAGGGGGCGATGATACAACCTCGCACGCTACCTCAACGGGCGCCGGGCGGCCTCCGGCTCTCTCGCCGGGCCGGAAACCGTACAGTGCGTACAGTGTTTTCGTAGTGACCTCGTAGCGACCTTGCGAGGATAGGTGGGTAGATAGAGAGCCCGGACCCGGGATAAGATGTACAGGCCACCGCACACCAGAGGATGCTCGGCGGAGGACCGGTAGAGTCGAGGCCGGGGCTGCCTTGAATCTAGTATCTAGTATCTTCCCGCGTAAACCTTGAGGATGCCCAGGTCCGCGACGTGGATGCGGCGTTCCGAGAGCCATATGGCCCCTTCCTCCCTTAGCTCCCCCAGGGCCCGGGTCAAGGCGGGCCGCTCACAGCCAACCATCGTCGCCAGGATCTGGTGCGTGTAATGGGTGGGTATCATGGAATCCCCGTCTTTGGGCACTCCCTCGTCCTCCACCATGCGCACCAGGAGACACGCCAGGCGGGCGGGGATCTCCAGGAGGCCGATCTCCTCCAGCCTGTCCTCGTGGACGTTCAGGCGCCAGGCCAGAAGCTCCATTACCTTCACACCCACCTGCGGCCTGTCGGTGACTAGCGCCCTCAGGGTCTTGCGGCCCAGAATCGCCACCCGCGCGCTCTCCAGAGCCTGGGCATAAGACCCCTGCCTCAACCCCGCAAGAGCCGCTTCCCCGAAGAGCTGTCCGGGCTGGACCACGGAGATGGTGACTTCCCGGGCCTCTCTCAAGCGGTATATCCTCATCCGCCCCTCGAGGAGCACAAAGCAACTTTCGCCCCGATGCCAGGGTGAGTAGAAGAGCTGGCCCTTGGCGAGTCCCATATCGGGTACCCTGCGCCCTAGATCCCGAAGATCCTCCTCCGAAAGCGGCACGAAGATCTCCGATTTGGATAGGAGGGTGTGATCCTCTGGCGGCATATACGCCTCCGATCCCCTCCAGAGATCTTATCTGTTTACAATGCCGCGTACCGCCGACCCCACCCCCCGGGGCCACAAACCCGTTAACGGAATACCGACGACTCAATGACTATCGTATCTTACGATACAGGAAGGCCCATGACCACGGTATAGCTCTCAACTAGTATCTGGTGGCTGGAGCAGAAAAAGAGGGCACTCCAGAGGCTCGAAGCCCCGGGTTTCTTTTCTCCCGCCGGGCTTCTGCTCCCTAACTGCCAGACCCGGGAGACTGGGGCCACGGTCCCGAGAGTGGGCTGCGAGTAGCGGCGAGGGATATCGCGAGCCGCGGGCTCAGAGGGGAAGGTCCGACATGGCCAGAGATCGGCCAATGTGACGGTACCTGGAAGAGGTCTGGAAAGACTCGAAGAGAGGGGCTGAGAGCTGGGACCGGTAAAGTATGTGAACCTGCCACCGGTGGTCGCGGAGTTCGGCCCGTACCGGCTCGCGCTCCGCTGCCGTGACGGCGAGACCAGCGAAGGCCTGTTCGAGGCACGCGTCATGCACGATGGTGAGGAGCGCTGGTCGCTGCTTGTCTGGGGCGTTCCGACCCCGGAGGAGGTAGAGACACTGCTGGAGAGCCACGGCCTCGCGCCGGATGGCTCCCCCTCCAGTGCGGCCGCCGACCCCGGAGGGCTCCGGGACAGGCTCCTACCGCCTGTGGTGTACGCGGAAGACTCGCTTAATAGAGGCACCCGGTAAGGTTCCCCGGGTAGACTTCCGAGAGAAGGACCGAAAAATCCTATCCCGAAGCGCCAGCGCGTATCCGCCGGGGATGGCTCTGGTAGACCTCCTCGCGGACCCGGTCCATGCGCGCCGCAAGCCAGGCTGCCCGGTCAGATTCGGCCTCCAGCCTCGCCGGCACGTCTCCGGCGGTAAGCTCGTCCACGTGTTTGTAGCGGGCCTCTTCGCCCTGTCCGAGCTCCACCAGGCCTTCCTGAGCCCGGCGTTGTTCCTCCTCGACCATCCGCCCCAGCTCCTCGCCGGACTCCTCGGGTAGCACCACGATCAGCAGACGCGCGAGCTGACCGTTCCGGCGGGCCTCGATCTCGCGGCGCTGTTTCTCGATGAACTGCTCCCAGCCACTATCTCTGGGCTTCGGCCCCTGCGGCGATCCGATTCTTGTATTGAGTTTCTCCCTATTCTCTATTTCCTCTCTATTCAACGCGCAGGTCCTCCTCCGGTCACGGCGCCCGGTGATGGTCCCGGGTGCTCCTGCAGGCTTCTGGAACTGCAACTGACTTCATGGTGGAGTCTGACCGCCCCGGCGACTCATGGCCTCGTCTTCGGCGCGGGCGGACTACGCCCGGCCCCTGCCGAGCACGAGGTCCACGAACTCCCCTGTGCAAATGCTGGCGAGCTCCGGCCCGTACCGGAGCCCGGAGCCGGATGGCGGGTTGAAGACCACCCGGTCTACATCCGAGAGGCCGTCGAGCAGCAAGGAGACCAGCCTGGCCCGGGCCAGCCAGAGCGCCCCTGGAGCGCCGGGCAGATTCCGCGAAACATCTACTGGATCCTCCCGCAGGAAGCCCAGCGCCGCTTCCTCGCTACCGAATATGGGGAGCGTTTTGCCCCATTCCCACAGGTCCACGGTTAGCAGGCCGTCCCGCGGGCCGTCGGGGAGATCACCACTGCATATCACCCAGCAGGAGCCCTGCGAGCCCAGGCTCTCTATAGACGGCCTATCGCCCTGTTCCGCCATCGAGGGTTCACCTTCCCCGGCCGCCGGAGCCTCCGATCAGCTCCTCCGGCGGCGCGGCCTGTAGGCGCTGTAGGCGTAGTGGGCCCGCGCCGCGCCCGGGGACACCGGCGCGATCCGGCCAGCCTCGCCGGATCGGATCGACTCCAGAGCCTCCAGGCTGTCGGCGCCCACCGGCCCGAGTAGCCCGCAGCACAGGCAGTGGGCCCGCCATCCTCCGCCTTCGACCGCGTTCACGACCACCGGAGAGGTGTGGCTGCATATCGTGTGCTGAGATACCAATCGTTATCTCCTCGCGAGTCTTCCGGGGTGAGTAGTTTCGTCAAAACGCCGAAAAAGGGCACTCAGGCCGAGCCCTCCCGGCCATTCCAGACCAGTGGATCCGGACTCCACTCGATTACGGTGTGGGTCGGAAGCCCCAGGGCCCCCGCGATCCCCCTGAGAGTCGTCAGGGGCGGTACATAGCCCTGCTCCTCTAGCATCGTCAGGCTGTAGGCGTCTACCCCGCTCTCGAGCGCCAGCTCCGCGACGGTCAGGTTCGCCTCTTCCCTGGCCTTCCTCAGCTTCTCCGTGTCTACGCCGTATGCGTGGTCCATGCTACTCCTCCGTACTGAGCCGTAGCCGATCCGTTCATCGCGGACTCTTGCGGAGGCTGGAGCTCGACGAGAACTCCACTCCGCTCCCATGTGTCCGGCACCCTGGAAAATAGTAATCTAGTTCACTGAAATCTGTATCGTGCGATACCAAAGCCCCATTCTCCGAGAATGCCCGGGGCCCATGGAGTCGTACTGGAGGGGTAGCCCCGAGCCTGCGGAATCCTTGCAGGCGGCGTCGAGTGGCGCCGGGTTCGCTAGACGGTGCTCCAGCGTCCGATAGCCCGCCGGCAGTCCTCGACTCCGGGTACGAGCGCGACCCGCACGTAGCCTCCGCCGCCCGCTCCGAAGGCGCTGCCCGGCGCGACCACGATACCCTCCTCGAGGAGCCGCAGGGCGTAGGCCTCGTCGTCTGCGGTATACCGGTCCGGCACCTCGACCCAGAGGTAGAAGCTCGACTCGGTGGGCAGGAACCCGATCCCGGCGCTCGTGAAGAACTCCTTGAATAGCGCCCGCTTCTCGCCGAAGATGCGCCGGCGCTCCTCTGCGTGGGCGTCGTCGGACCAGGCCTCTCGTGCCGCCGCCTGCACGAACGGGGGGGTCGCCGCCCCGACGGCGGGCCGCAGCTTCTTCATCGCGGAGACGAGCTCGGCGTCCCCGGCCATCATCGCCGTGCGGTAGCCGGTCATGCCGCTGCGCTTGGAGAGGGAGCAGAAGGCGAGCGTCCTCTCCCGGGTAAACTCAAGTATGGAGGGCGGCGGCTCGCCGGAGTAGACGTCGTTGTAGCACTCGTCGCTGAACAGCAGGATGTCGTGGTTGCCACAGAACTCCGCCACCTCTCCGAGATACTCGCGGGTCGCCGGCGCGCCGGTGGGGTTGTGGGGGTAGTTGATCCACAGTACCCGCGTCTTCTCGGGGTCTATCTTCTCTACCGGCAGGAGAAAGCCGTCCTCGCCGCGCAGCTGTACCGGGAGCGGCTCGCCGCCGGAGTAGCGCGCGCCGCGCTCGTACACCGGGTAGCCGGGGGTGCCGTAGGCGACGCCGCGCCGGGCGTGAGAGTGGTGTAAGAAGGCGAAGTGGGCGTGGAAGATCGCCTCCTTCGAGCCGTTGGCCGGTAGCGCCTCGGTCTCCGGGTCGAGCAGGACGCCGTGCCGGCGCTCCATCCAGCCCGCGAACGCCTCGCGCAGCTCCCGGCTCCCGGCCACGCTCGGGTAGCGGCTCACCTGGGGCACGGCCTCTATGAGCGCCCGGCGGATGTTCTCGCCGGTCGGCTCCCTCGGGTCCCCGGTGCCGAAGTCGTAGAGCGTCGCCCCGTGCCCCTCCAGCTCTTGGCGGCGCTCGTCCAGCTTTAGCAGGGGGTACGAGCCGCCCTCCTCCAGCACGGGGTTCAGGACGAGCGGCCGACGCTCCCGCACCTCGTTCTGGCTGGTTTTTACCTCGACTTTCTCGGACATGCGGCGTCTCCGGGTGGCAATTATCTGGACACTGTCTCAGACACCTGGTGGGCCTGACTTTTCGCCCCGCCGGGGAGTATAGTCCATATAGAGCAAGGGTAGAGCAAGGACCGAGGCCGAGGCCGTAACCGGGAAGTTCGGAACAGTTTACAGCAGTTCAGAGGTTCAGAGGTTCAGAGCAGTACGGAGGAGGATTGTCTTGGAGGAGTTTGGTTACAGGGGCGGGGAGCTCTACTGTGAGGGGGTTGCGCTATCGGAGATAGCCCGCGGCGTCGGGACCCCCGCATACGTGTACAGCCGCGCCGCGCTCGAAGGGGCTTACCGGGAGCTTGATGAGGCTTTTTCGGGCCTGGATCATCTGGTGTGTTTCGCGGTAAAGGCGAATGGCAATCTGGCCGTGTTGCGGACCCTGGCCTCGCTCGGGGCCGGGGCGGACATCGTCTCCGGCGGCGAGCTGTACCGGGCGGTGCGCGCCGGGTTCGATCCGAAAAAGATAGTCTTCGCCGGGGTCGGCAAGACCGGCGAGGAGCTTACGAGCGGGCTCGGGGAGCGGATACTCACGTTCAACGTGGAGTCCGCCGCCGAGCTCGAGCAGCTGAACGAGACCGCCGCGCGTTACGGCAAGAAGGCCCGCGTCTCGCTGCGCGTCAATCCCGATGTGGATGCCGAGAGCCACCCGGCGATCTCCACCGGAAACGAGGACAGCAAGTTCGGCGTCCCGCTCGCGGAGGCCGCCGCGCTCGCGGACCACGCCGCCGGGCTGCGCTGCGTCGAGCTCGTCGGCGTCCACCAGCACATCGGCAGCCAGATGACCAGGCTGGATCCCCTGGTCAACTCCTTGAAGAAGACGACGGACCTCGTGGCCGAGCTGAAGAGCCGGGGGCACGAGATCCGGTACTTCAACATGGGCGGCGGGCTCGGGATCCGCTATAACGACGAGAACGTCCCGGGTCCCCGCGAGCTGGTGGAGGCCGCCCGGCCCTACCTGGAATCCACCGGCGCGACCATCATCTGCGAGATGGGCCGCTACATGGCGGGCAACGCCGGGGCCATGCTCACGAGCGTCGTCTACCGCAAGCGCAGCGGCCACAAGAGCTTCCTCGTCGCCGACGCCGGAATGAACGACCTCCTGCGCCCGAGTCTCTACGACGCGTACCACGAGATCCGGGCCCTCAAGGAGGACACACCCCCGACCACCGCCGACCTCGTGGGCCCGGTCTGCGAGAGCGGCGACTTCCTGGCCCAGGGCCGCGAGCTGCCCGACGCCGCCGAAGGCGACGCCCTGGCCGTGATGAGCGCCGGGGCCTACGGCTTCGCCATGTCCTCGAACTACAACTCCCGCCCGCGCCCGGCGGAGGTGATGGTGAGCGGCGACCGCTGGGCCGTCGTCCGGGAGCGCGAGCACAACGCGGACCTCGTAAAAGGCGAGCTGGTCCCGGCGTTCTTGTAGACTCCGTCACGGCCTGACCGGCGGCGTGGTGTACGGTCTGACGGTGGGAGCGGCAGGCTACTCCGGGAGGAGTTGATGAAGGGCTGATGGGCGAGGAGGTCGTGGCTCGCGCCGAGGGGCTCGTGAAGAGCTTTGGCTCCAAGGAGGTCGTTCGCGGCGTGGACCTGGAGGTGGCGCGCGGGTCTCTGTACGGCTTTCTGGGGCCTAACGGCGCGGGCAAGACGACCACGATAAGGATGCTCGCCGGGCTCGTGCGTCCGAGCGGCGGCCGGGCCGAAGTGGCGGGTATAGACGTGGTCCGCGACCCGCTGGAGGCAAAGCGCAGGATCGGGCTGGTCCCCGACGAGCCCCGGCTGTTCGAGAAGCTCACCGCCCGGGAGTTCATGAGGTTCGTCGGACAGGTGTTTCGGATGGAGGCGAAGGAGATCGAGCGCCGCTCCGGGGACCTCCTCCAGATGTTCGGCCTCGCGGAGTCCGCCGATGAGCTTCTGGGGGGCTACTCGCACGGCATGAAGCAGAAGTGCGCCCTGGCCTCGGCGCTTTTGCACGAGCCCGAGGTGCTTTTCCTGGACGAGCCGACGGTCGGGCTGGATCCGGCGAGCGCCCGCCTCATAAAGGACGTGCTGCGGCGGACGGTCGAGCGCGGCGGCACCGTGTTCATGGCGACCCACATACTGGAGATCGCCGAGACTCTGTGTGACGGGCTGTGCATAGTGCAGGACGGCCGCGTCCTGGCGACGGGTACGGTCCCGGAGCTGCGTGAGACGGCGGGCGCCTCCGGGGGCAGCTCCCTAGAGGAGGTCTTCCTGGGGCTCACCGGGAGCGGCGGGAGCCGGGGGCTCGCGGGTTACCCGCGGGACGAGCGGTAGCGGGTAGAGGGTGGGCGTGACGTGGGTGTGACGCGGCTGCTGCTCCGGCTGCGGCTGAAGACGGCCGTCAGGACGATCACGCGCGCCCGGCCCCAGCAGGCCTGGCAGTACGCTTTCGCCGGGGTGTCGGGGACCGGGATCTTCATCTTCGTCTTCGCCGTCTCGCGGGGGATCTTCGGCGCGCTCGCCGGGATCGAGGGTGGGGGAGAGCTCGCCGGGAGGGCGCTCGCCGGGGTGTACACGTTGCTCGCGGCCGCCCTGATCTTCATCGGTCTGGCGACCGCGCTGTACACGCTGTACCTCTCCAACGACCTCGACCTCTTCGCCTCTCTCCCGCTCGCGGAGCGCACGACGCTCGCCTACAAGTACTGGGAGACGCTGTTCGGGAACTTGTGGGTCTTTCTGGTCGCGGCGCTGCCGGTACTGCTCGCCTACGGCCCGGCGACCGGGGCATCCGCCTTCTACTATCCGGTGCTCGCAATCGTATCGTTGCTGGTGGTGATGATTCCCACGGGGGTCTGCGTGCTGCTCGTGATGCCGCTGATGCGGCTCATCCCCGCCGGCAGGGCGAAGGAGCTCGTGGCCGCGCTGGGCGCGATCCTGGTCGCCCTCGGGTACGTCGGCTGGATACGGCTCTCCGGGAGCGGGCCGAACATCGGGGTCGGGGCCGGCCTCGAGGAGAGCCTGCGCGCCCTGGCTGAATCCCCGGTGCTCGCCGTCCCGCCCGGTAGCTGGGCGGCGCAGGCTCTCACCGGCGCGGCGGCGCACGAGTGGGGGCGGTTGCTCGCCGGGATCGCGCCACTGGCGGCGTTGGCCGTGGCAGCGTATCTCTCGTGTCTGTGGCTGGCCGGATGGGCCTACGCCACGGGCCGCGCCCGCGCGGCGGAGACCGGGGGGAAGGTGCGGAGCGTGCGCTGGCTGCCGCGCCTCTTCTCGTTCTTGCCGCCGGACGTCGGCGCGGTCGTGGTAAAAGATCTCGCCTCGCTCCCCCGCGACCTGCGGCGGCTCTCTGGAGCCGGTGTGCCCGTGATCATGGGCTTCGCCTTCGCCCTCTTCAACCCCGGCTCGGGGGCCGTGCCGCCCGGTCTGGAGAGCCTCGCACCCTACCTGATAATCGGGGGATTCGCCGGGCTCTCGGCGATCTGGGGCACCGCGCAGGCCGTCGGGGGTGAAGGGCGGGCATACGCGGTCCTCGCCGCCCTCCCGCTTGGAGAGGGACGTATCCTGGCGGCGAAGTGGATCTCCACTCTCTCATTGTCGGCGGCGCTGGCGCTTCTCGGTTGCCTGGTGGTCTCTTTCGTCTCCGGCTTTAGCCTGCCGGGTTTTGCCGGGGGCCTGGCCGTGGGGATCATTGTCGGGGCGGTGATGGCGCTGTACGCCGTCGGATTCGTGGCCCTCTTTCCCCGTTTTGACTGGGAGAATCCGAACCAGGCGCTCACCCTGGCCGGGGGTCTGGCCGTGGGGCTGTGCCTCCTCGTCCTGATGGTGCTCGCCGGGGTCGCCGCCGGGGTTACCGTGCTACTGGACGGTGCGATGCCGTTCTGGGCCGCCGCCGGAGCCGGAGCGGGGCTCTGGCTCCTGATCTCGGCGGGAGCCGGTTACGCCGTGGTCTCTGCGGGCTTCGCCAGCCTGAGCCGGATGGACTGGGACCTGTAGAGCCCGGGGGAGTGGCTTCTCTAGCCATCCCCGGTGTTTCGCGGTTCCCTGATCTCCGTGGTCCCAGTAGTCCCCGTGGAGCTCGTATCCTCGGAGTCGGGGCTTCCCTCGTCCCCGAGAAGCTCCAGGAGCCTGTCGAGGAGGCCCTTTTCACCCGGACCGTCCTCTGCGCCGTCCGCATCTCCGCCCCCCGAGCCCCGATGGAACATCACGAACAGGCCCGGCAGGCCGAGCGCCACGACGTCCATGAACGGCACGTCGAAGACGAGCCCGAGCACGATGGCGGCGACCTCCGCCACCGCCAGGACCCCGTAGAGCGCCTTCTTGCCCGAGCCGGACACGAGATCCCGCAGCCTCGTAACCGCCCCGCGCCGGTTCAGACGCTCGAACCTGCGATAGACCTCTTCCGGTCCCTCGGCCTCTGGAGCGGTGCGTGAATCTGCACGTGAATCCCGCGGGTCCGGTGCTCCAGAGCTACTCCTGCGAACCAAGGCGTCACCTCCGGGGTGCGGATCTCTCGGCCCCATTATCCCATCTACGTCACACCGGCGTACGCCGGCGTAGAGCTATAAGTCTATCTGGTGGAGCGGGTACCCTCCGAACGTCCCCTAGTTCCTCTCGCGCCGGTTTGCGGGCGGCCATGACTCCGGCGGCGGTTGATCAGCAACGGCGCGAGGCGTGGCCTGCGGCGGGCGATCCCGGCGTCGAGCGAGGAGTCTTTCGCGGAGGGGCTCAGGAGCACGGCGGCCGAGATCAGGGCCACGAACAGATTTATCGTGAGGATCTCCGGTGCGGTGAGGCCGGATCCCAGCTCCGGACCGCCCTGGGCCAGAAATAGCGCCGCGCTGTACGCCACGCTCACCAGCGCCGCCGGGTTCACCAGAAGCCCGGAGACGAAGGCGAGCCCCAGAAAAAGCTCCCCGAACCTGACTAGCTGGGCGACGGCCTCCGCGTGCGGCAGAATACTCTGCCGCACGAAAGACCCGAGAAAGGGCGGCGCCCCTTCCACGAAACCGCCCGACAGCAGAACCTGCTCGAACTGCAGGGGGAAGGCGGGGTTCAGTATCTTCTCGAGCGCGCCATTGAGCCACACCGCGCCGACCAGTATCCGTATCCACGCCATGCCGCTCATAGTCCGGGCCCCCGGTAGGCGTCCGCTTCCCGGGACGCACGATACAGCATACGCCCGCCGCCGGATATCCCGAGCAGCCCGGAGTACGCCACCTCGGACGCCCACTACCCTGCGGAGACCGCTACAGAGCCGGAGTGGGAGCCGTTGATCGTCGGCCGTCCTGGGGGCGGTTCGCCGGATGTCCGGGTTTATTGCAGGCAACCGTGTCGCGGCCCGTTACGTATTACACCTTGTGGATTCTTAGACAGTTCTTGGACAGAAGGGAATGCTTTGACCGAAGAGAGCATATCGCGTGGCAGGTTCATGAGGCTCGGCGGCGCGCTCGGCGTCGGCGTGGCCAGTGCCTCGCTGCTCGCCTCCTGTGGCGGAGAGAGCGGTAACTCCAGTGGCGGCGGCTCCGGCGGTGGATCCAGCTCCGGCAGCGGCGGGTCTGGCGGAGGAGGGGCCGGGGCCATAGCCCAGGTCTCGGACGTGCAGGCCGGCAGCGCGGTCCAGTTCCAGAACGACGGCGACCCCGCCGTGCTCGTGCACCTGCAGAACGGGGATTTCGCCGCCTACTCGGCGGTCTGTACCCACCAGGGCTGTACCGTGGCCTACGCGCCGGAGGAGGGCACGCTCGACTGCCCCTGTCACGGCTCCATATTCGACCCGGCAAATGGCGGAGAGGCCGTAAAGGGCCCCGCCCAGCAGCCGCTGTCCGACATACCGGTCAACGTGCGGGATGGTCAGGTGGTGCGGGCGTAGCCGCGAGGCGCAAGGCGTAAGCGGCGTCCTGGACTTCGCGAGATTCGTGAGATAGCCGAAGCCCGGATGCTCAAGTAAAATAGCGGGATGGATTCCGGGTTCTCAAGCTCCGAGGGCGGCTCGAACGCGCAGCGGGCCGACGAAAGTGCCGGCGAAAGGATCGGCGTCGGCGCGGCGGCGGCCATACTCCGCTGCCCGGCCGACGTGGTCCGGCGGTACATCTCCGAAGGCCGGCTAGAGGCCGACACCTCCGGCGGTGAGAGCGCCTCGGACTTCCTGAGCCTCGAAGAAGTGGAGGGGCTCGCCCGGGAGCTCGGGGTGGCGGTCGAGGATGAGGTGTTCGAAGGCGAGGTGATGGGCGAGGAAGGCGCGGGTTCCTCGCGGCTGCCGGCCGTGCCGTTCGAGCGTTACGAGCGCCTCCTGCAACAGGGCCAGGACTACAAGACCCGCCTCGAGGAACGCTCGCGCCAGACGGAGGAGATCCGTCAGGAGCGGGACGCCGCCCGCGTGGAGATGGACCGGCTGTGGACCGAGATAGAGCGCCTGAACCTCGTGGATTACCAGCGAGAGTTACAGGAGAAGACCATCTCCACCCTCGAAGAGGAGAAGGCAAAGGCAGAGGAAGACCGGGACCGGCTCAGAGGAGAGCGGGAGAAGCTGATCGAGGAGAAGTCCGAGATCGCCGAGGAGCGCACCCGTCTGGAGGCGGAGCTGAAGGTCATAAAGAGTCGTGGTGGGTTCTTCTCCCGGCTCTTCGGCGGCGACTAACGGTGACTAACGGCCATTAAGGCTAACGCCGGAGGCGGCTTACTCGGACCCCGGCAACCATTCACCCCCGTCCTGCGTAACGGGCTATAACGGGCTAGCATCGGGGCGTTTGGAAGCTAGAACAGAGGCAAGTGAAACAGAGAGACGAAGAGAGACGAAGAGAGACGGAGTAGTCCAGGCCTTTGAACGTTCAACTCAGGCGGGTTTTCTACCTCATAGCGGCGGGGTTCGTGGCGCTCGTGCTTACCCTGGCCTACTGGCAGGTCTATGCCCGCGAGGAGGTCTCGAACAACCCCAAGAACTCGCTGCAGGCCGCGCGCAACCTGGAGTCCCCTCGCGGGCTGATACTCGCCCGCGACGGCGAGACCGTGCTCGCGGACAGCGTGCGGCGGGATAGCGAGGAAGGGTACTCCTACGACAGAGAGTATCCCGAGGGCGCGGCCTTCTCGAACATCATCGGCTACTCCAGCGTCATCTACGGCCAGGCCGGCGTCGAGGCGCGGCTCAACAGCGAGCTTACGGGCTCCGGCGACCCGCAGACCCTGGACGAGCTGATAAACCAGTCCACCGGCGGCCCCCGGGCCGGAAACAACGTCGAGCTGACAATAGACTCCGAGCTGCAGCAGCTCGCCTACGATGAGCTCTCCAAGACCGACAGTGGGCGCGGTTCGCTGGTCGCCTTCGAGCCGGACACGGGAGACGTGCTGGCTCTCGTAACCTATCCCTCCTACGACCCGGCGGTGGTGGATCAGGAGAACGGCTTCGCCGAGCTCCAGCAGGATGAGGACCTCCCGCTCATCAACCGGGCGACCCAGGCGCTGTATCCGCCCGGCTCGACCTTCAAGACCATCACCGCTTCGGCCGGGCTCAAGTCCGGCCTCACCCCGAAATCCGAGTTCTTCGACTCCGGCGAGTACCCGCTGCCCGGCTTCACCATAAGAAACTACAAGGGCGAGCAGTTCGGCGAGGTGACCCTGAGAGAGGCCCTGGTCGAGTCCATAAACGTGATCTTCTCCAAGATAGCCGTGGACGAGGTCGGTCCCCAGGACCTCGCCGCCATGGCCCGGGCTTTCGGCTTCGGCGACAATTATGACGACTTCCTCCTGCCGGTCGTCGCGAGCACGCTGGGCTCGGACCCCTCCACGTGGGTGCCGGGGAACACGGCCCCCATATCCTTCGGTCAGGAGAAGGTCGGCGCTAACGTGTTCGAGATGGCGATGGTCGCCGCGACTATCGCCAACGACGGGGACATGATGGAGCCCCGGCTGGTAAAGGAGGTCCGCTCCTCGGACGGCGTCATCCTGGACAGCCCCGCCCCAAAGGTGCGACGGTCGGACGTTATCTCGGAGGAGCACGCCGGGGAGATGAGCTCCATGATGCAGTCGGTCGTGGACGATCCTCCGCTCGGGAAGGCCCAGATCTCCGGTGTAGAGGTCGCCGGTAAGACCGGTACCGCGGAGGCCCCGCCCGGCGACCCGCACTCATGGTGGATCTCCTTCGCCCCCACCGACGAGCCCGAGATCGCGGTCGCCGCGATGGTCGAGAACGGCGGCGAGCTTGACGTGGACGGCAACGCCGACATCCCGGCCGTCGAGATAGGCACCACGATAACCAGCGCCTACCTCGATGCCGAGGCACAGGACGCCGGACAGAGCCAGGACAACCAGCAGGAGCAACAGGAGCAACAGGAGCAACAGAATCAGCAGGGTCAGCAGAACGGGCAGCAGTCGCAAGACCAGCCTCAACTCCAGCCGCCTCAGAACCAGCCGGGTGTACAGCCGCAGCGGCCGCAACAGGGGCGGCAGCCACAAAATCCCCAGAACCCGCAGAATCCACAGAGCCAGCAGAACCAGCCGCTGCCCAACCAGGTGCCGCAGGATCAGCTACCGCAGCAGAGTCTCCCGAACGGTCAGGAGTTCCGGGACCGGTTGGATCAGTTCGATCAGTTCAACCAGCGGTAGGCTATTCTCCGGGGCTTCCGAGGACCTCTAGAGGGTCGGGTCGGTCTCAGGTGAGGGCCAGCACCGCCAGAGCCACGGCCGCCAGGAGCACGGCGCACAGCAGACAGACGAGGTAGAGGAGACGCCGGGCGGCCTGTTCCCTGGGGCGGTAGATGTGATAACCCCCGGGAGCCTGGGAGAACGAGCCCGGTTTACGCCCCGTATGTCCCGGGGTGCGGGGCGAGCTCGGGGCCTGCTGGCGGCGGGGCCGGCTCTGTCTCTGGTCCGGACTGGGCTCCGGCCTCTCCCAGTGTCTTTGCTGTCGCGTCTGGTGGTACTCCATGAGCGGGGGGTAGGAGAGCCCCTCGGAGGTAAGGCCGGCCTGGGTGCCGCGCAGGAACCGGAGGTCCGAGGAGGTCTCCCTGGAGGCGTCCGCCGAAGGCGAGCGGAGCCCCCGCGAGACCCATATGCAGCTCACGAGGTTCCGCTCCTGCAACTCCTCGACGACCTCCCACACCCGCCACGCCGGCAGCCTGGAGACCTCCCGCAGAGAATCTAGGCTCGCGTAGCCTTCGTGGTGGCTGATCTCATCTCTCTTTTCGGCCCTTCGCGTGTACAGAAGATGCATGAGCAGGAGATGATCCCCATGGTCCCCGCGCACGGCCTCGTCCGGGCCCTCGGCCTCTGCCGGCTGATAATGGTTACCGTGATCCGCTGTGTACTCTTCCAAACCGCTATCCTACGATTCTTCCCTGGGGGCCACGGGCCCCGCGCCGGACACCGTCTATACGCCGCCAAACAGCACCGGGAGCCCTGTGACCGGACTCTCCTGAGCAATAGTATCAGAGCCACGAGTGGATCGCCGGTCGTGCTGGCGAGGCAGTCCGGGGGGTGCTAATCTCGCCGGGATTTGGTTTCAGGACCGACACACCGGATGCTGCTCGGGGCCCGAGGTCTGGCCCTGCTCCGGGACGTTGTGGGCTCCGGCCCGGCCCGCGAGATGCTCTGCCTGCTAGAGACTCTCTCCTCCGGCGAGGGGGAGGCCGGCGACGTTGCCCGCCGGGTCGGTAGGCTCTGGTCCGGGCTTGCCCGGGAGTGGGGCGTGGACGGGCCTACGCCGGACGCGTGGCGCTCGTACCTGATCCTGCGCGTACTGGACGACGAGAACCCCTGGAGCCTGGCCGCCGAACGGGGCGAGGAGATCAGCCCGGCGATACGGGGGCAGGCGGCGCGCGAGCTGGGCGTGCTGCAAGGGTTGTACGAGATCGGCTGCGCCGGGCTGCTGGCGATGGTCTCCCAGGTAGTTCCGGAGCTGGACGGCCTGTGGACGCCGCTCGGGGACGAGCCTACGGGAGGCTCCTCGCCGCGGCAGGAGACCGCCCGCTGGCTCGCGGAAGCCGGGGACTGGGGCGGCTGCGTCGCCGGGCTGGAGGCGTACTTCTCCGGCCACGGGGCCGGGGATCTCGGGCGATTCCGGGCGTTTCGCTGGCAGGACGGCGGCTTGGAGCCCGTGCGCGAGCCAGATCCCGTCAGCCTCTCCGAGCTCGGCGGCCACGAGGAGGAGCGCGGGCCGCTACTACGCAACACCGAGCGTTTCCTGGAGGGGCTACCGGCGAGTCATGTCCTGGTCTACGGGCAGCCGGGCACCGGGAAATCGTCGAACGTGAAGGCCGTGCTCGGCGCGTACGCCGACCGGGGGCTGCGCGCCGTGGAGGTAGCCCGCGAGGATCTCCCGGAGCTTCCCGCCGTGCTGGACGCGCTGCGCGGGCGCGGGGGTAGGTTCGTCGTGTTCGTGGACGATCTATCCTTCGAGGCCGAGGAGACCGGTTACAAGGCGCTAAAGGCGCTGCTGGAGGGCAGCCTACAGGCCCCGCCGGCGAACGTGCTGCTCTACGCCACCTCGAACCGGCGGAACCTGATCCGGGAGAGCTTTACCGAGCGTGACGAGGACGTACACGCCCAGGACACCGCCCGCGAGAAGCTCTCACTGGCGGCCCGCTTCGGCCTGCGCGTCACCTTTCTCGCCCCCGACCAGAAAAAGTACCTGCGGATGGTCGAGAACCTGGCGGATGTACGCGGCCTGAACCTGCCGAAAGAGGAGCTATACGAGAGGGCGCTAGCCTGGGAGCGCAGGATCTCGGCCCGCTCCGGGCGCACCGCGCGTCAGTTCGTGGACGAGCTACAGGCCAATCTAGCAGCGGACACATCCGGTGATGGAGATCCGTAGCATCCCCTCCAGCCCTGAGAGCCGGCGGGTGAGAAAGAAGCGCGCTTTCTCTTGTAGGTCGTGTAGTGTTGGACGCGGCTTTGACGATCAAACCGCGGGAGGGAGTACGTAATCGCACTCCTGCATCACGATTCGCTGGACGACCATCTTACGAGCGCCGGTGTACTAATGGCCGCCCTGATCCTGACTTTGCTCCTGGGGATGCTCGTCTACGTCGGGTGTTAGTAGCTCCCCCTCGCAGACGTACTCCGCCGGGCCGGTCATGTAGACGGGCTCCGGGCCGCCCGCCCACTCTACCCGCACCACGCCGCCGTCGAGCTCTACCTCCACGGGGCTCTTGGCCAGCCCGAGGTGTATCGCGGCGACGGCCACGGCGCAGGAGCCCGTGCCGGAGGCCAGCGTCTCGCCCGCGCCGCGCTCCCAGATCCTCATCCTCAAGTCGTGCCCGTCCCTGACGTGGATGAACTCCACGTTCGTGCCCGCCGGAAACGCCGGGTCGTGCTCCATGCGGGGGCCGATGCCGGGCAGATCCACCCCGTCCACGGCCTCGTCGGAGTCGAGAAACGCCACGGCGTGCGGATTACCCATCGAGACCCGGTGGAAGTCGTGGCCCGCGAGCGACAGCCCGGAATCCACCACCGGCGGCCCCATGTCCACCCGGGAGGAGCCGTCCTCGAAGACGGAGATCGCCTTTATTCCCGAGCCCGTCTCCACGGTAAGCTCCCCGCCTTCCGGGAACTCGACCAGCTCGTAGTCCCGGGCATAGCGGGCGAGGCACCGGATACCGTTGCCGCACATCTCGGCCTCGGAGCCGTCAGAGTTCAGGTAGATCATGCGCAGGTCCGCACTCTCGGAGCGCGCGGGAATCAGGATTCCGTCGGCCCCCACTCCGAAGTGCCGCTCGCAGGAGCGACGGGCGAGCCCCGCCAGGTCCTCGCCCTCGACTTCGCCGGGGTCGAAGATCAGGAAGTCGTTGCCGACGCCGTGCATCTTGGTAAATCTCATGCTGGGAGATTGTATCGTCAGAGGCCCCCGGATACTCTACTCTATGGTATACGGGAGCGTTTGGAGGAAGCTGTGACGGAGGGCGGCGGAGAGGTTTGCCTGGAGGAAGAGGTCGTGCGGCTGCACGAGCGGGGCTATTCCGCGGAGGAGATCTCGGCGGCTACCGGCCTGCAGACGGGATGGGTGGAGGAGGTGATCTCCCGCGGCGTCGAGGGGCGGGGATAGGGGAGCCCGCTGGTCCTGCTACCGCAGTCGCCGCAGTTGCCGCAGTTGCTGGCGGCGGGGTGCTCCATTTTCTCTCCCTTCCCTCCCGGGCCCGGCTTACCTTCTCAGCGTTATCAGGCGGCGCCGTACTCTTTGCTGGTGTGGACCTGGCCTCCGATCAGGGTCAGGGGGTGGCGCTCCATTATGTCCAGGGTTTCCTCCGGGTCCATGTCGCTGAGGCTGTACTGACAGATAGCCATGAGCGGCACACCCTTGACGTTGACGATCTCATCCGCCTTCTCCTCGAACTCCAGCGCCCTGTCGCCGCCGGGCACGTTGCGCGTTAGCCAGGGGACGTCAGCGGAGAGCCTGAGCCCGGCGTACCCGGCTTCGAGCGTCTGCCCGAAGAGACCTTTTATGGCCTCGACGAGGTGATCCGGATCGAACTCCTCCCCGTTTTTCAGGAGGTCCTCCCGGTCCGACAGAAAAACCAGATCTCCGCGGGAGACGGCGCCTTCCGCGTCCACTCCGCTCGCGGCGAGCGTCTGCCGGATGGTGCGCGCGGACTCCTCCGGGGCTATGTACGCGCACCGCTCGCCGCGACCGAGCCCGGTCTCGAAGGCGAGGGCCAGCGTCTGTAGCACCCTTTCGGGGCCGTCCTGCATGGCGCACACGTGGGCCCCCACGTCTAGCATCTGTTGCTCGTCGGTGAATGGCACTCTGGACTCCGTCATGCTGTCCCTCCCTTTCCGGCTGGTACTCTGGCTCTAGCGTCTGATGACGCGTTTCATCGAATCTATGACGCGGGGGTCGAACTGCGTGCCCGCGTTGCGCTCCAGCTCCTCTAACGCCGTCTCATGGCTCATGGCCTCTCTGTAGGGCCTGTCGTTGGTCATGGCGTCGTAGGCGTCGACCACGGAGATGATCCTGGCCTCGACGGGTGTATCCTCGCCGGCATTTCCCCTGGGATAACCGCCGCCGTCGAACCGCTCGTGGTGGGAGAGCACGGCCTCCGAGATACTCTCGAACCCCGCGATGCTGGCGAGTATGTCCGCCCCGATTACCGGGTGCCGGCGCATGACGGCCCACTCTTTTTCCGAGAGGGCGCCCGGCTTGTTGAGGATGAAGTCGGGGATACCGATCTTGCCGATGTCGTGTAGTACCGCCGCGTAGCGGGCGGTGCGGGCCTCCGAGGGCCCGAGGCCGAGGTCCAGGGCGACAGTCTCCGCGAGGCTCTGGGTGCGGCCTATGTGCTCGCCGGTGGTGCCGTCCCGGGACTCCAGCGCCGCCGACAGGGCCAGTATGGCTTCGAGGTCCCGGTGCTCCAGGGCGGCGTGGAGCCGGCTCCGCTCCTGGGCGTGGGAGAGCTGGCGGGCGACGAGCCGCAGGGATGCCACCTCCGACTCCTCGTAGCCCTTCTCCTCGCGGAACAGCAGGACAGATCCCGCCTGCTGGTTTTGCCCTCCGAATGGCACGCCGGCGGCGCATCCTCCCTCTATCCGGCCCTGCCACCCGCGACGGCCCGGAGGCCCCAGGCCCACCAGCTCGTCCAGGGCCTCCGGAAAGTCCTCGAAACCCGCGGAAGCGACCGGCTCGCCGTCGCCGTCCAGGACCGCCCCCGCCCGGGAGTCGAGCAGCTCTATCGTCAGGGTCAGCACGGCCCGGTATATCTCCTCTTCGTCCAGGGTCCGCGAGAGCGCCTCGGAGGCGAGCTGCACGACGCTGGCCTGGGCGGAACGGCGGGCCGCCGTCGAGTGGGCCTCGGCGGTCGAGACCGCGAGCGAGAGCACGTCGGCCACTGGTAGGAGCTCCTCCCGGACCCCGGGCTCCGCGCTCTCGCGGTCGGTATAGAAGAGCATCCTGCCGACCCGGACCTTGTCCCTCAGGATCGGGACCTCCGGCGGTCGCGCCTGGCGGGTCTCTTCCCCCGAGGAGACCCTGATCTCTTCCCCTCCGACCCGGGCCTCGATTACCAGGGCGTCGAGGTCCAGCGCCTGCGTCAGAGACCGGGCGGTATCCGCGAGCCCGTCGCCGAGGTTTTCGGGCTCCGCCGCCACTCTCCGGGCGAGATCGGAGGCTACGGCCAGCGCACTGGGCCGCGAGGCTTGCGCCGTGCGCCCGTTTTGACCGTTCCGGTCTCCGCCGGTTTCCAATCTCTGGACCATTGCAGGCATTATCGTCCGGCGGGACGGATGGCTTTAATAACCCCTTACCCTGAGTGGCTAGCCTGGCTAGCCGCCGTCGTGTACGTGGCCCCCGAGGTGACGGGCTAGGAACTCCTCGGCGGCGGCGTAGAACCTCAGGCGGTTCTCGGGACGGGCGAAGCCGTGGCCCTCGTCCTCGAAGAGCAGGTACTCGTGGTCGAGGCCCTTCTCCCGCAGGGCGGCCACGATCTGCTCGGACTCCTGCTGCTTGACGCGCGGGTCGTTGGCTCCCTGGGCTATGAGTATCGGTATCCCGATGTCGTCCACGTAGAACAGTGGCGAGCGGCTTTCGAGAAACTCGGGCTCGTTGTCCGGGTCGCCGACGCGCTCGGTGAACGTCGAGCGCAGGGTGGACCAGTACGGCGGGATGCTCTGTATGAGCGTGATCAGGTTGGACGGCCCCACGATGTCCACGGCACACCGGAACACCTCCGGGGTGAACGCGGCCCCGGCTAGCGCGGCGTACCCGCCGTAGGAGCCGCCGAAGATCGCAACCCTCTCCGGGTCGGCGATGCCCTCCGACACCACCCACCGCACGGCGTCCACGAGGTCGTCGTGCATGTCCGCGCCCCACTCGCGGTCGCCGGCGTTTACGAACTGTTTGCCGTAGCCGGTGGAGCCCCGGAAGTTTACCTGCAGACAGGCGTAGCCCCGGTTTGCGAGCCACTGGGCCTCGGGGTTGTAGCCCCACATGTCCCGGGCCCACGGACCGCCGTGGACGTTCAGCACGACGGGCAGCTCCGAGGCGGCCGCGCCGGGGGGCAGGGTCAGGTAGCCGTGGATCTCCAGCCCGTCGCGGGCGGCGAAGGAGACGGGCTCCATGCTCGCCAGGGTGTAGCCCGCCAGGTCCGAGCGGGAGTCGAACAGGTGCGCCCCGCCCTTGGCCTCGCGGTCATAGTAGAAGTAGGCCGCCGGGCCGTCGTCGGCGTCGAAGGCCACGAGCCAGCGGCGGTCGGCGTGGTCGCGGCTCACCACGGCGAGGTCCCCCGGGTGCAGGGAGCGTAGCGCCTTGAAGTCCTCCCGCACGGCGTCACCGAGCACCACCCACTCGGTGCGCGCCCGCACGAAGGCGACGGCCTCGACCTCGCGGCTCTCGGGGTTCAGCTCCACGCCGCCGACGTCGTACTGCGGGTCCTCGGCTATCGTGTCCGTCTCCCCGCTTTGTGGGTCGAGGACGACGAGCCGGGAGGCGTTGGCCTCGCGGGAGTCGAGCAGGTACATCCGCGAGCCGTCGCCGGTAAACCCGAGCGGCCCGCTGTTCAGGCTATCCTCCCGGTCCCAGCGCAGTAGTTCGCGCCACCCGTCGGCCTCGGCCTCCCGGTACAGGAGGTCCGAGCCCCCGTCCGGGCGGGTGCGCACGGCGGCCCGCACCCGCAGGTCCTCGTCGGCTTCCCAGCCGGATATATCTCCGGGGTTCTCGGCGGCTAGCTCCAGCCCGCCGGTCGCGACCGTGAGACGGTGGGCGTCGTGCAGGCGCTCGTCGCGGTCGTTGAGGCCGACCAGGATCTCGCCCGGCCTGCGGCGGCTGCGCCCGATCACCTGCGCCTGAACTCCCTCGAACGGGGTGAGGTCCCGCGCCTCGCCGGGCTCGTTCGAGCCGGGGTCCACGGCGTACAGCCGCCAGTTCTCGTCGCCGTCCCGGTCTTGGAGGTAGACGAGATGCTCGTTATCCTCCGTCCAGAAGTAGGCCCGGATGCCCCGGCTCCGGTCATCGGTGACGGGCGTAAAGTCCCGTTCGAGGTCGCCGTCCACCGGCCCGACCCAGACGTTCAGGACGCCCTCCACCGGCGCGAGAAACGAGAGCCTGCCGCCATCGGGCGAGAGCCGGGCCTGCGCCCGCTCGGGGTTGCCGAATAGGACCTCGCGGGGTATAAGCCTCGCCTGTTGCCCTTGCGACGATGCCTGTGTCAACTCGGTGCCGCCTTTCTGCATCTCTCTAACTGGCTCCGGTGGATGTGCGGCTATTGTACCCGTGCGCGTCTTCGTACAGGGATAAGAGGGGCAGAGGGAGATGATCCGCCGCGCATGGCCGACCCGGCTCCGGCCTGATCACCAGGCACCACCGAGCAATCCTAGCTGGCGGTCCAGGAGAGCCACCTGCGTCTCCGCCGGTAGCCGGTCGGGCTCCAGGGTCGCCTGCAGGCCAATGCCGTCCACCACGACCACCAGGGCGTCCGCCTCCCGGGCCGCGTCGAGCCCCGCTGGGAGCGTGCCCTCCCTCTGGCAGGCCGCGATCATATCCCGGACCAGCCCGCGCCACCGCTCGTACCAGCGGCGCTGCTCGGCGGCCAGGGTCTCATCCGCCGCCGCCCTACCCCAGAAGGCGAGCCACACCCGCCACTCGTCGCGCCGCGCATCGTCCAGGGGCAGACAGCCCGCGAGCCCCGCCCGCAGCGCCTCTGGCGAGGCTGCACCGTCCCGTCCCTCGACCTTAACTACTTTCTCGGCCCTCTCGAAAGTCTCGGCGGCCAGCTCGACAGAGACGCGCAAGGCGTAGAGGAGCATCTCGTCCTTGTCGGAGAAGTAGTGGGAGAGCACCCCGGTCGAGTAACCGGCCTCCTCCGCGATGTCGCGCACCGTCACGGCGTCGAGCCCCACACGCCCGACCGCCCGCCACACGGCGCGCGCGATCTCACGCCGCCGCGACTCGTGATCCACAACCTTCGGCATCCCTAGAATTCTAGCGTTTTATATTATAATAAACATCCGAAATAAAAGGAGGTGCGGGATGGGTTGGTTGTATCTGGTAGCCGCGATCCTGGCGGAGGTTGCCGGGACGACGAGCATGAAGTTGTCGGAGGGGTTCACGAGGCTCGGGCCTTCGGTGGCGATATTCTTGCTGTACGGGGTGGCGTTCGTGCTCCTGACGCTGGCGCTAAAGAGCTTCGACGTGAGCGTCGCGTATGCGGTGTGGGCGGGGCTCGGGGTCGCCCTGATCTCACTCGTGGGAGTCCTGTACTTTCAGGAGCCGCTGACCGCGTTAAAGGTCGGCTCTTTGCTACTCATAGTCGCCGGGGTCGTCGGCCTGAACCTGGGCGGGGCCCACTAGGGCTTCCTGAGGTTTCTCGTCGCCCGGCCGGAGCTTTAAGAACTACGGGAGCCACAGGCGCTACAGGCGCTACAGGAAGAGGCTGATCACCAGTATCACCAGGAACGCCACCACCCCCACTATCGTCTCCATCACGGTCCAGGACTGGAGGGTCTGCTTCTCGTTTATCCCGAGGTAGCGGCTGACCAGCCAGAAGCCGGAGTCGTTCACGTGCGAGAGCACCGTGGACCCGGCTCCGGTCGCGATCACTATCGCCCCGAGCAGGGGAGCCGAGTATTCCCCGACGCTGACGACCGAGGTAACCACGCTCGCCGCCGTGACTATGGCCACGGTCTGGGAGCCGAGCGAGACCCTGACCAGGACGGCCACGAGGAAGGCGAGCACCACTATCGGGAGGTTCGAGGCCTGGAGTAGCTGCTGGAGCTGGTCCCCGAGCCCGCTCTCGGAGAGCACCGCGCCGAAGACCCCTCCCGCCCCGGTAACCAGGATTATGAGCCCGACCGGCTCCAGGGCCCTGGAGGCGATCCCCTGCACCTCTTCCCGCGAGTAGCCGTGCCGGACTCCCACGACGTAGAAGGCGAGCAGTACCGCGATAGTCAGCGCCGTGAAGGGGTTGCCGATCAGGGTGAGCGCGGTCCTCCAGGCGCTATCCTCGGGGAGCACCGTACCCGCCAGCGTGTTACCCAGTATAAGCACCAGCGGGAGCAGGACTATGGAGACGGTCAGACCGAACGAGGGCGTGCTCTTCGTGCCGTCCTCTTCCTCTTCGGCCTCCTCCTCGCCTCTCAGCATGTACTCCGGCACGCCGACGTAGACCCTGTTACCCAGGAACGTGCCGAACAGCACGCCGCCGACGATGACGGCCGGGATGCCGGCTATGAGGCCCCAGAGGATCACCCACCCGAGGTCCGCGTTCAGGATACCGGCCGCCGCTATGGGGCCGGGCGTCGGGGGTATGAAGCCGTGGGCCACGACCAGCCCGGCAAGCAGGGGTATCGCGTAGTAGTAGATCGAGCGTCCCAGGTTCTGGGTAATGGAGTAGACGAGGTAGATCAGGAGTATCAGGCCAACGTCGAAGAATACCGGGATGGCTACGAGAAGCCCGGTCAGGGCCAGCGCCCACTGTATCCTCTGCTCTCCGAACGCTCCTATGAGCGTGCGAGCTATCTGCTCGGCCCCGCCGGTTACCCGGAGCATCTCGCCGAACA
This sequence comes from Rubrobacter aplysinae, assembly GCF_001029505.1. NCBI lineage: Bacteria > Bacillati > Actinomycetota > Rubrobacteria > Rubrobacterales > Rubrobacteraceae > Rubrobacter > Rubrobacter aplysinae. The sequence continues at coordinate 71,766 of NZ_LEKH01000004.1, forward strand.
TCGCCCCCAGTCCGACGACCACGGCGATGTAGCCTAAAGTGTCGCCCATCCCGGTCTCGATGGTGTCTATTATGTTGCCCGGAGGTATGCCGGCCACGAGCGCCGTGAGCCCGCTGACGATGAGAAGCGTGACAAAGGCGTGCAGCCGGACCACGATCACGAGGAACAGTATCAGCGCGACGGCCGCGACGATTATGCCGAGCAACGCGTACGGTGACATCCGTTAAGACTCCTCTCTAGCTAGGTTGCCTGATCATTGCCTGATCACTCGCCAGCGCCGGACTCTGGAGACTCTGGAGACTCCGAAAACTCCGGCTCCAGACGCTCGTAGAGCCGGTCGAAGGTCTTCACCAGCTCCCTGTAGACGCGGGCGTTCTGCTCGTCGGGCTGCTGGCGGTCTCCGGTCCCGACCATCTTCGTAGCCTCTTCGAGAGAATCAATCTCTCCCAGAGCCTTCATGCAGAGGATCGCGGCCCCCAGACAGGAGCTCTGGTAGCTCTCGGGGAACGAGATCTCTCGGCCGAACACGTCCGCGGTGATCTGCCGCCACAGGGAGGAGCGGGCGAACCCTCCGGTGGCGCGGACCCGGTCCGGTTTTCCGGCCACCTCTTCCAGGGAACGGGCGACGCCGTGCATCTGGTACATGACGCCTTCGAGCACGGCCCGGATCATGTGCTCCCGCCCGTGTCTCAGGGTCAGCCCGAAGAACACGCCCTTTACCTCCGGGTTCCAGTGGGGGGCGCGCTCGCCCATTAGATACGGCAAGAAGACCAGGCCTCCCGAGCCCGCCTCTACCCCGGCGGCGAGCTCTCCCATGAGATCGTACGGGTCCCGGTCCTCTGCCTCGGCCGCGTCCCGGAGCTCCGGGAACACCTCGTCGCGCAGCCACCGCAAGGCGATGCCGCCGTTGTTTATCGGGCCGCCTATTACCCACACGCTCTCGGTGAGCGCATAGCAAAACGTGCGCCCCTCCTCGTCCACTGCCGGGCTCGGCACGGCTGTGCGGACCGCCCCGCTGGTCCCGATGGACATTGCTACCACCCCGGGCTCTATGGCGCCCAGCCCGAGGTTCGCCAGCACCCCGTCGTTCGCCCCCAGGATGAAGGGCGTCCCGGCGTCCAGCCCAAGCCGCCGCGCGTACGTCTCGTCGAGTCCCCGGACAGCGTGCGTGGTCGGTACGGGCCTGGAGAGCTTCTCCTCCGGTACCCCGGCTATCCCTAGCGCGCCCTCGTCCCAACCCAACGCTTCGAGGTTGAAAAGCCCGGTGGCCGAGGCGATGGAGTAGTCTACGAGGAACTCGCCGAAAAGCCGGTAGAAAATATACTCTTTGACCGACACCCACCTCGCAGCCGCCTCGAAGGTATCGGGATCCTCTTCGCGGAACCAGAGGAGCTTCGCCAGCGGCGACATCGGATGTACCGGAGTACCGGTACGGCGATGGACCGAGAGCCCGTCCATCTCGGCCCGGATCCTCGCAGCCTGGTCCGTGGCCCGGTTGTCCGCGTAGGTGAGCGCCGCCGTCAGGGGAGAGCCGTCCTTGTCGAGCGCGATGAGGCTATGCATCGCCGCGCTGAAGGCCACGCCGGAGACTTGCCTATCCGTCTCCGCCAGGGCCTGCACCACCTCTGAAAGAGAGGAGAGCGCGGCGTCGAGGATCTCCTCCGGGTCCTGCTCGGCCCGGTCGGGTAGCGGCGAGCGCAGAGGGTACTCCCGCTCCGACTCGGCGAGAACCCCGCCTTTCGTATCGTAGGCGACGACCTTCGCGCTTGTCGTCCCCAGATCCACCCCGACGAACATCGAGACCACCCTTACGATCTCCGTTTAACCCATAAAGCCCACGATTTACGTACCTTCCGGCCGAAGCCGATAAACCTGAAACGAAAGTGTCATCGCCCGGGTGGGGGCGGAGCGGGCCCGTGCGGAGGCCGGGTTACTCGGATAAAGGGCGGACGTTCTCCCCCCAGTGAAAGCTCGGTTCGCGCCCAGTGCCGCGGGCTACGTCTTCTCGCCAGGTTTCTTACAGCGGCGCGGCCGCGGGGCCTTCTCCTGGTGATTCTAGGGCGCGTCCGCAAATCATAGCCACAGGGTCACAGTCGCCAAGGTCAACATCCCACCGTAGTTCGCAACTCGCTTCTCATACCGGGTGGCTATGCGCCGCCACTGCTTGAGGCGATTGATCAGCCGTTCCACCAAGTTTCGCTCGCGGTACGCCTCCCGGTCGAAGTTTTCGTCCCTACTCTGGTCCGAGCGCACCGGGATTACGGACTTTACCTGCTTGCTGTTCAGAAGTTCGCGGATGCGCTCGCTGTTGTAGCCCTTGTCTGCCACCACGCACTCGGGACGTAGCTTGGGACGGCCTCTGTCGGCTCGCTTCACCGACCCTGTTTCAAGCAGCGGCTCGAACATCGAGGCCTCGTGTCTGTGGCCGGCCGTGACTAGAAACGCCAGGGGTTTGCCGTACCCTTCAGCTTTTAGGTGGATTTTCGAAGTGAAACCTCCGCGGCTCCTGCCAAGAGCTTCATCTTCCTGGCAGCTACCTTTAGCACCGGCCGCATGCTGGTGGGCGCGTACGGAGCTGCCATCTACAAAGTGTTTGGACCAGTCGATGTCTCCCTGCTGGTCAGAACCTCGCTGTAGCTCATCGAGGACCTTCTGCCACACTCCAGAGGCTGTCCAACGGTAAAAGCGGCTTGAAGCAGTCTTCCACGATACTCCTGCCTCGGCGGGAAGATCGCGCCACGGCGCACCGGTGCGGGCGACCCATAGTATGGCCTCGATCACCACGCGATGGTCACGCGCAGGTCGCCCGCGTACAGGCTCTTGTGGGGGCAGGTGCGCCAACAGACGTTGCCACTGCTGCTCGGTCAGCACCCACCTCATGAGGCGTCTTTCCCGTCAACTAACCTCCCGCGGGTTGGAGGTGTCTTACGCTTCTGCCCGCAGCCATCCCTTAGCTCGCACACGCCCATGGAAGTTCCCTTTCCGCGGGGTTCAGAGCCGAGAGCAAGCTTACTCCAAGACCTCGATACGGTCGCCGGTACGAATTTCGCCATGCGACAGTACATCCGCCCGTAGTCCTCCCCGATGCACCAGACCGCGCAACACCCCTGGGCGCGTCAGGCGTTCGAGGTGTGCGCATGGCTCGCACCGGCGTTGGCCCAGGCATTCGACCTCTCCAACCCGAAAGCGCCGCCCGATGAGATCGTCGAGAGCGATGCCTCTTACTACGAGGTTGCGCCGTGCCTCGGCCGGTGTAAGCTCGACGCCCCGGGCAGACAGTTCCTCCAGGGCTTCGGCCTCTACCAGGGTAAGATCGTAGCCACGCCCGCCTGGCTCCGAGAATGTTCCTGCCCCACGCTCGTAGCGATCACCCACGAGTCCACGATCTTCCATGGCATCTACAGAGGGCACCACCTGCATGGGGGCCTCGGCCTCGGCGGCCAGCGCCACCAGCTCCACGATGCCAACCCTGTCGGTACCCGACCCTATCCCGATCTTCGTTTGCAGGTTGTGTTCTGCTAGCACAAAGGCCTCGTCCACGAATACTCCTTCCCCGTCGGCCTTGCCTTCCGGGTCGTACACGACGCCGGGTGGCACTCCAAAGAACACCGCCCAGGTCGAGGAATCACGGCGCAGACCCAGAAACCTACCCGGCCACTTGAAGCTGTGTGGAGACTCTACGGGGACCAGCCCGAGGTTTCTAATGGCCAGCCACTGGCTCAAACCGACCCCTACATCGCCGGGCACCTCGGAAGGCTCCACATCCAGCATGTACGCGACGCAGGCTCTCAGAGAAGCCGCCTTACGATCTTCGGCTGTATACATTGCGTTGCTCCTCTCGCAAGCTCTTCACTACGCCTTGCCCGCAGCGTCCCGCCGGCGTCAGACGGTCCTGTCTCGACGCTGGCATCCTGGAGCGACACACTCAAGCGTATTCGCCCGATTGGAACCTGTTCAAGACCCAATCTTTGCTATTATTCTGGATCCAATACAGGCACTGGGGTGCATGGTCTTAGACCTCTAGGCTTAGGAGGCAACGTTCTGGACGAGTCCGAGGCCCTCAGCGAGGCTGTTGGGCTATATTTGCCGCTGGATCGCTGCTGTGGTGTGTCACTTCAGGAGCAGATCTACCGGGGACTACGCTCTGCCATACTGGAGGGTAGGCTTTCTGCCGGTCGCCGCCTGCCAGCCTCACGGGCGCTCGCGGCCGACCTTAGCGTCTCCCGCAACACGGTGAAGGGCGCGTATCTCAGGCTCAAAAGCGAAGGGTACCTACGAAGCAGGACGGGCTCCGGGAGCTACGTCGCTCCTGAGTTGCCCGAGGCGCTACTGCGGCCGGGCAACGAGGCATTGAGCCGGCCACGCTATCCGGAAGGTACTTCGGCGTATGCGACAGGGAGCGGAGCGACGGAAAGAGAGAAGGACGAGCAAGCTAGTCGCCGCCTCTCGCGCCGCGGCGCGAAGCTGCTCGAAACCCCGGTCAAGGTCTCGGTTGCGGCGGGATCTCCCAGACCATTCCGCCCAGGCATGCCAGCGGTGGACGCCTTCCCCTGGCGGCTGTGGTCGCGACTGTGCAGTAGGCGATGGCGCAATCCTCCGAGAAGATGGCTCGTCTACGGCGATCCCGCGGGCTACCGGCCGCTTAGAGAGGCCATAGCCGACCACCTGCGCTCCTCGCGCGCGGTGAACTGCTCGTGGGAACGGGTGGTGATCGTATCCGGCTCCCAGCAGGCCCTCGACCTCTGCGCCAGGGTGCTGTTGGATCCGGGCGAGGAGGTATGGGTAGAGGAGCCGGGTTACCCGGGTGCCAAAGCGGCCTTCTCGGGTGCGGGAGCGAAGCTTGCGCCCGTACCGGTCGACGAAGAAGGGCTCGACGTGGCGGCCGGAGAAGAGCTGGCGCCCGAGGCCAGGCTGGCGTTCGTAAGTCCCTCTCACCAGTATCCCACCGGCGCAACGATGAGCCTCCCACGGCGGCTTGCCCTGCTCGACTGGGCCGCGCGCAGCGGCTCCTGGGTCGTCGAGGACGACTACGACGGAGAGTACCGCTACTCCGGGGCGCCGCTGCCCGCGCTCCAGGGCCTCGACGAGGGCTTCGGAGATATATCTGAAGATGGTCCGGGAGCGTTGGCAGGAAGAGTCGTGTACATAGGTACCTTCTCCAAGGTGCTCTACCCATCCTTGCGTCTGGGCTACCTTGTTGTCCCGCTCGACCTTCTCGACGCGTTCATCGCCGCCAAGGAGCTTTCTGACCGCCAGGCCCCGACGATGGAGCAGGCCGTGCTGGCCGACTTCATATACGAGGGCCACTTTGCCAACCATCTGAAAAGGACCCGGACGCTACACGCCCACCGCGCGCAGACTCTCGCCTGCGCCATCCGCGAGCGCCTGGGCAGTGTACTGGAGGCGCAGAGCCCGGAGGCGGGTCTGCACCTGCTCGCCCGCCTTAGCGGAGGGGGTGGCTTGATGCGATCCCCGGAAGGGACAGCACCACACGAGGACGTGCAGGCCTCACGAGCTGCGTTGGGTGCAGGGGTCGAGGCCCTGCCCCTCTCCGCCTTTCACACAGGCTCTGCGCCTCGTCCCGGCGGCCTAGTGCTGGGGCATGCCGGCTTCGCAGAGGACGAGATAGTCACTGCAGTAGATAAGCTAGAGGAGGTGTTGGCTGCTAGAGAAGACACATAGCGCCACCCTTTCGGAGTAGAGCTATCGCGGGTAGGTGTTTGCGGACACGCCCTAGTGAGTTGTCCGTCTTCCGGCGGGGTGCGGCTCTATAAACGTCCAGTACACCTCGGGGTTCTCCGAGCGGATCTTCTTGCTCAACCTCTCCAGGAGGCCCTCGATCTCGTCCGTGTGGTGCCCTTTTCCTTACCGCTCGTGGAAGGGCTTGCGAGCGGGCTGTTCTGGCTCAACTCTCTCCTATCTATTCCTATCTATCAGATTCTAGCTGCGCCCGGCTGCACCGGAGCTCCGTGGAAGCCCGCGGAGGCTAGGGTGGGGTAGGTGGCTTAGTCGGGCGGCGGGGGTGTGACGCGGCTCAGTGACAGCCCGGTATCGGAGAGCCACACCACCCCCGAGTGCAGGAGCTGCGAGCGCCGTCGCAGGTCGGGCGACCATTCGTTCATCACCTCCTCTAGCACGGAGGTGGCGACCACGATCTGCCTCTCGTTGACCAGTTCCGCAACAGACTCCTGGTGCGAGATCGCCTCACGTGGGCCCAGGCTCTCCGCCCAGTCGAAGGTGGCCCACACGGTGCGCCCCGTCTCTGCCGCCGCCTCCTCGTCCAGGTAGCGTCTCAACCCTTCGGCCCTGTCAGAGGGTGGGGCCGGTTCGATCCTGAAGTCCAGACGCCCCCCGGTCTCGAGACGCCGCGCCTCGAGGCCGGAGCTCTCGTATGCGTCTCGCAGCCCTTCCAGGTTCTCGGGGTCTTCCCCATGAAACTTCACCAGCTTCCCGCCGTGCGCCTCGCCCACCCGGAGAAAAGCCGCGTCCAGCCGGTGCAGCAGCTCCGGCCTCTGCGCAACGGCCATCACGTTGTCCGGCACCGTAACGAACGACCTTAGCTGCCCGGTAAGCGTTACCGGGCGTTCCCGGCTGATCAGGAAGTCCTCCAGGGCCGAGCGGCGCACGCGCCAGCCCTTGCCCGCCTTTATACAGGGCAGCCGCCCCTCCCGGCACCAACGCCAGATCGTAACCTTCGCCACCCCCATGCGCCGGGCTATCTCTTCTGGCCCGAGTAGATCTTCCCCGCTCTGATGCGGCTCCGTTCCCCTGCCCCTGTCGTTGCCCAACTCTCGCCTCTCTCGCTCTTCTCTATCGTCCTACCATTATCTTGCTACATACCACCTAACTCTTTTACCCGCACCTGCACCGGCCGGATCTGTGAATTAAATTACTTATCAGTAGCGTACATTAGTTTATTTTACTTGCCACTGAAAGCGTTTTTCACAGGAGAGATCCCTGATGCTTACAGCCCTTCTAGTAGGAGCGATAGCCTCCAGTGCCCTGGTGATCGGCGGGATCCTAGGGGCCTTCTGGAGACCGCCGCAGAGGCTATTGGCCGTCGTGATGGGGTTCGCCGCCGGGGCCCTGATCATCGCGGTGGCCTTCGACCTGTTCGAGAAGTCTTTCAAGGCGGCCGGTCCCCTTATCGCGGGCGGTTCCCTGGTGGTCGGGGCGGCGGCGTTCATGGGGGCTACCGAGCTTCTGGACCGTTACTCCAGCAGCACCTCCGGCTTCTATCTTCTGGCAAACATACTCCTCGACGGCATCCCGGAGAACCTCGCAATGGGGGTGGCCCTCATCGGTAAGCCCTTGACCGGCATCCTCTCCCTGGTGGTCGCCATCTTCTTCTCGAACTTTCCGGAGGCGCTGGGCGGCGCGGTGGGGATGAGAGACAGCGGACGCTCCAAGAAGTTCGCGATCATCTCCTGGAGTGTCACCGCGGTCGTGCTGGCGATCATGGTCGTCATAGGCAATGCAGTGTTCTCCTCCTTCGGAGAGGTGCCGCTGGCGGCGGTGAGGGCCCTGGCCGCCGGAGCCGTCCTCGCCGGGCTTGCCGAGGCGATCATGCCCCAGGCTTACGGCGAAGGCGGGAAGATAGTGGCCATAGCCACCACGGCGGGCTTCTTGCTGACCTTCTTGATCACCCAGTAGACCCCGTAAAGCAAGGGTCGGGATGGCCGCAAGAGCGCGATTGTGGCATGATTGATCCGTTACGCCAGAGGGCCGCGCGGCGCGCTCGCAATACGGTGCGCTCCCGGCGTGGCCGGCGAGCATTGAAGCCGAGGATGCCGGGCCGGACGGACAGAGGAGAACCAGGGTGCGAGTGGATATCGAAGCGCCTGAGGCGAGAGGTTCCGAGAGGCATGTCTACCGCATGAGGTTCTACTGGCTTTACATACTCTTTGGTGTGTTCTTGTTTTTCTACGCCAGCGCCATCTTCGGGCAGGGCCTCACAGAAGGCGATGCCCTACTCCTCTTGTCAGGCTTGCTCATGTTGCCCGCGGGGGCTCTCTTCCCCCTGATAGGCTGGGTCCTGCGCGTCGAGACCACTCCAGAAGGCTTGACCTACCACAACATGGGCTTCTACACGGTGCGCGCGGGCTGGGATGACGTGGACCGGGTGGGCAGAACACCGTTCCGCCTCATGGGGCGGGTCGAGTGCATCCTCCTCAGCCGGTCATCGGTCCAGGGCTGGACGGGCGGGGCGTGGATGGTGCCGAGGTCCGAACGAAAGTTGACGATACCGTTGGGTAAGAGTCGGTGGACCTGGTCGAACGCTGATGAGCTCAAGCGCGACATCCTACGCTATGCGCCACACGCCGTTAGCTGACCGGGCGGATCAGGGGTAAGGTGCGCCAGAGGGCCTGTAGGAAAATACTTGTTGCTCTGTACAGCCCGGAGGTTGCGACGAGTTTTTCGGTAGACCTCCATAGAGCAAGTGGTTGATCACCGCTAATAGCTCGCAACCGCTACATTGCTACACCGCTGGAGACCTTTCTGCCCGGAACACCGGCCGGTGGCGTGGTGGTATGCGAGAGTGGGGCGGAGGACGTCTAATACGATGTGGCTCACTACTCGCGAGGGGGTCGGAAACTCGTCCGGTCCCGGGGGTGCTAGATCATCACCAGCGTGAGGATGAAGAACAGGACGATACCCGCGAGGGCTCCGACGGCTAGCTGGAGGGCGGCGTCCCGCGCGTCACGCCCCAGGATGCCCGCGTCTATCGCGATCAGGACGACTAGCAGAATCTCCACGAGCTTGTCCACGGTACCCAGCAGGTCGAAGGCGGCGGCGTAGAGGTACGAGGCGAACGAGGCCACGGCGACGGCGACCAGCAGCACCCGTATTAGCCGGCGGTATCGTGCGAGTGCGGGGCTGTACAGGGCGGCGGCCAGCCCGGCGTAGACCAGGAAGTTGCAGAAAAAGAGTAGCTGGTAGACCGGCAGCATAGAGCCGCTGCCCACAAAACCCTTTACCAGAAACAGGTAGAGGTGTATCAGGGCCGTTACCAGCGCCAGGATCATGGCCCCGATCCGGACCCCGCTCGTGGAACCCCTTACGGAGCTATGCACGGACCCGTTTACCGCCCTGCTGGATGTAGATCCTCCACCACCTCCGGCGCCGTAGCCGACGCAAAGACGAACATACCAATGCTATCTTACCCGATACATAGGAGGATACATAGAAGTTGTCCGTTCCCGCCGCCGGGCTTGGGCACCGTGACCACCATCGCCATAGCGCAAGACCCCGCTCTCACGTCCGTCGTCCGGCGGGTTACCCCGGCTCGTGCGAGAGGCCAAGCGCTTCCAGGGCGGCGCGGGTGTTCGCCAGATCCCCTCGGTTCGCCACCTTCCGCAGACTCTCCAGGTCCTCCGCGGTGTCCACGTCGAACAGCCGCTCCACCCACCCCACGGAGAGCCCCGAGCCACGGGCCTTCCGCGCGAGGTCGTCGAGCTCGGAGCCGGTGCCCATCGGGACGCCGTCGAGCACCCCCCGGGAGAGCGTGACGCCGGGATCTCTCATACCTATGAGATAGTAGCCGCCGTCGCGTGTCGGCCCGAGGACGAGGTCGTGAACCTCTAGGAGCTCGAACGCCGTCCGCACGATACCGGCGTCCAGCGTGGGCACGTCCGCACCGGCCAGCACGACGCGCTCCTCCTCGCGCCCGGCGGCGAGCCGGAAAAGCTCCCGCTGCCGCCTTGTGAGATCGCCCTCCTCCTGAAACAGCACCTTGGACGGAGAGCCGATCAGGGGCCGCATCTCGGGTAGCGCGTCCGGCGGCGTCAGGTACCAGCCGGGCTCGTAACCCGAGCCGGAGAACCGCGCGGCAAGATCCTGCAAGAGCGCCCGGTACAACGCGGCGGCCCGCTCGTGGCCGATCTCCTCCCCCAAGCGCGTCTTGGCGAACCCCGGTCTCGGGGCCTTGGCGATTATGTAGAAAGCCTCTTTGATCCCGCCGTCCGTCGCGCTCATCCCGCGCCCGCCTCTCGTTCGCGTCCCTGGAGGACAATATCTCTCCCGGTATCCAGACCTCCGCCGCCGGTCTCGCACCGCTCCGCGTGCAGCGGGAACAAGCCGGTTGCGGGGCTTGTGCCCGATACGGCTGTGACGGGCCGGGGCCCGGACGCTCCGAAAGGACGCTCCGAAAGAGGGGAGGCCGGTAAGCTAGCGGGTCCGGGAGTCGTCCCCGTCGCCCTCCGCGCTTTCTGAGCCCACCGCGGCCGTAGTGTCCATCGCCCACAGAGCCCGCAGGCCGTCGCTGGGTTTTCCTCCGGCCCTACCGAGCCAGTCCGGGTAGTGGATCGGGATCATGGCCAGCAACACCTGCGCGAACGCGACGAAGGCGAGCACCGCCAGCAGGGCAGAGACCGGCCCGTCCGGCGCAAGATAGCTCCCGAGCCCGAAGACCAGCGTGGCGGAGGCGGAGGCCGCCGGGCCCCCGAGGGCGACCAGGAGCCTGCCCTCGGGGGAAAAGCCTCGTTCGGGCTCCTCGTAGCGACACTCGCCGCCGAAGCCGACAGGACGCCTTATCCTCAGCTCGACCTTGCCGAAGTCGAAGGTCGGCCGCGCGCGGGGGTCCGGGCGTCCCATGTATATCGTGGCCTGCTGCCCGGCGAGCGCGAGCGGCAGGGCGTGGCCCAGCTCGTGCAGCAGCGTCAGCGGCGGACCGGCGAACAGGTAAACGGCGGCCGCTATCAGCGCCAGATACAGGGCGGTGATCATCTACGGTATGCTCCCGGTTTCCACGCCCGATAGCCTAGACTAAAGCCGCCCCTCCGGCTACGGCCGGGACCGCGGATTCAACGCCCACTCGAACGCCGGGCCGCCGGAGTACCGCCGGAAGCCCGGCGCCAGGCCCTCCGGGAGCCCCCACACTTGGGCGTACCCCACGCCGGTCGCCCGGTAGTACCCGCGTATCAGCCGGTCGTCAGTAGGTGGTCTCAGACCTCCAGTACGCTCTCGAACTCCTCCGTAAACTCGCTCCGCCCGGCCACGAGCCGGGCGTACGCGCCGTCGGCACCGCGCCGGGGCGGACGTAGAGGTTACCGTCGGAGTAGGGGGAGCCTTCGGCTTCGAGCCCCGCGATCTCCGGGCCGAGCGGGTCGCGGACGGCGTCGAGGTCGCCCCGGGCGGAGGCGGTGTAGAGGCCGCGGATGATTCGGGTGTTTCCGGTAGACTCGGGCGTCTAAACCTCCAGCACGTCTGACATGGTGTAGAGGCCGGGCCCGGAGTCCGCTGCGAACTTCGCGGCCCGCATCGCGCCCATCGCGAAGGTCTGCCGGGAGAGGGCGCGGTGGGTGACCTCGACCTCCTCTCCTTGCGAGTAGAACACCACCCGGTGCTCGCCGACGACCGCGCCGCCACGCAGGGCGTGGATGCCGATCTCACCGTCCTCGCGGGGCTGGCGGCCCTGTCTGCCGTACGTCGCCAGCTCGTCCAGCGGGAGGCCCCGGCCCTCGGCGGCGGCCTCGGCCAGGAACAGCGCGGTCCCGGAGGGCGCGTCCTGCTTGTGGCGGTGGTGGCTCTCGACGAGCTCTATGTCGTAGGCCGTCCCGAGCTTCTCCGAGAGCTCGCGCACGACCTCCCCGAGCAGGTTGATGCCGACGCTCATGTTCGGGGCGAGCACGATGGGCTTCTCCGAGGCCGCCGCCCCGACCTCGGCCTGCTGCTCGGCGGAGAGCCCGGTCGTCCCGATAACGTGCGGCGTGTCGAAGCGGAGGTGCTCGATGGTGGCCTCCGGGGTGGAGAACTCGATGACGGCGTCGGCCTCGGGGAGCTCCTCGGTGGCGTACAGCCCCATCTCTACCGTGCCGCACAGGCCGCCGAGGTCCGCGCCGAGCTCGGGCGCGCCGGGCTCGACGGTGCCGCCCACGAGCTCTATCTCCGGGTCGTCTATGGCGGCCCGGCACAGCTCGCGGCCCATGCGGCCCGCCACCCCGATTATCGCTACGCGTGGCAAGCTCTACGCCTCTTCCGGGGCCGGGAGCAGCTGGGGCATGGTCTCCAGCATCTCCTCCATGTAGGCCAGGTTCTTGCCGGAGAGCGGGGCGAGCGGCAGGCGCATCTCGTCCGAGCAGAGCCCTATGAGAGCCGCCGCCGTCTTCACGGGGATGGGGTTCGTCTCCAAAAAGAGCGCCCGGAAGAGCGGCAGCATCTCGTAGTGCAGCGCCCGGCCCCGGTCTACCTCCGTGGCGTCGGGGCTGCGCAGGGCCGTGACGAGGTCGCTCATCGCGCCGGGTGCTACGTTTGCGGCGACCGAGATCACGCCGTTTCCCCCGAGCGCCATTATGGGCAGCGTCAGCGAGTCGTCGCCCGATAGGATGGAGAACTCGGTGCCGCACATGCGGCGGAGATCCGAGATCTCATCCATCGAGTGGGTCGCGTCCTTGGTGCCCACGACGCCCGGGATCTCGGCGAGGCGCGCCGTGGTCTCTGCCGAGATGGCGACGCCCGTGCGGCCCGGGATGTTGTACAGGATGAGGGGAAGATCGGTGCTCTTCGAGATCTCGGAAAAGTGCCGGTACAATCCTTCCTGGGTCGGCTTGTTGTAGTACGGTGCGACCTGCAGCGAGCCGTCCGCGCCCGCCTCCTCGGCCATCTTCGTGTACTTTATGGCGCTCTCGGTGGAGTTGGAGCCGGTGCCCGCGATAACGGGCACGCGCCCGTTCGACACCCGGACCACGGTCTCTATGACCGTGCGGTCCTCCTTCTCCGAAAGTGTGGGGGTCTCGCCGGTGGTGCCGCAGGGGACGAGGCCGTGGATGCCCTGCCGTATCCCGTGCTCGACCATGCCTTCCAGTGCCTCCACGTCGAGCTCGCCGTCGCGGAAGGGCGTTATGAGTGCCGTCAAAGCGCCGCTAAACATCTCGTTCCTCCAGTCTGAAATCCTCGTGCAAGATTCGTACCGCCTCCTCCACCCGGTCCCCGGGGACGACGCAGGTGACCTGTATCTCGCTGGTGGAGACCATGCGGATCGGTATCCCGGCCCGGCCCATCGCGCCGAACATGCCCGCGGCGTAGCCGGGGCGGTTGAGCATCCCGGTGCCGACGACGGATACCTTGCCGAGCTCCCGCTCGCCCTCCACCACGCCGCCGAGGGACTCCGCCACCTCGCCCGCCAACCGGCGGGCCTCCTCGAAGTCGCCGCGCCCAACGGTAAAGGCGATGTCCGAGGTGCCCTCCTTCTGGCCGCTCTCCACGATCACGTCCACCGAGATGCCCCGCTCTGACAGCGGGGTGAAGATGCGGCTCATGGTGCCGGGGCCGGTCTGGATGCCGGTCAGGCTTATGCGGGATACGTCGAGATCGTGGACGATGCCGGCGACGGTCTCCCGGGTTTCGAGGTTCCCCAGATACTCCAACTTATCTCCTCCTATTATGGCGGTGCCCGGCCCCTCCTCGAAGGAGGAGCGGACGTGGATCTCGACCCCGTACAACGCCCCGAGCTCGACGGCGCGCGGGTGCATCACCTTCGCCCCGCGCCACGCCATCTCGGCCATCTCCTCGGAGGATACCGTGGCCACGCGCCGCGCCTCGGGCACGATTCGGGGGTCCGCGGTGTAGATGCCGTCCACGTCGGTGTAGACCTCACAGCGGTCGGCGTCGAGCGCCGCCGCGAGCGCCACGGCGGTCGTGTCCGAGCCGCCTCTACCCAGGGTCATCACGTCCCCGAGGGCGTTCATACCCTGGAAGCCGGCCACGATCACGACCTTTCCCTCCTCCAGGAGACCCTGCATCCTGTCGGGCTTTATCTCCGATATGATGCCGGACCCGTAGCGGCCGGTGATCCTCATCCCCGCCTGCGGACCCGTTAGAGACACGGCATCCACGCCCCGGGCGTGCAAGGCCATCGCCAAAAGCGCCACCGACTGCTCCTCGCCGGTCGCCAGGAGCTGGTCGATCTCACGCGGGGCGGGGTCTTCTGAGACCTCCCCGGCGAGCCGCAGGAGGCGGTCGGTGGTCTTGCCCATCGCCGAGACCACGACCACGAGCTGCTGCCCGGAGTCCCTGGCGCGCCCTACCCGGGCGGCGACCGCCGCTATGTGCTCCGCCGTCGCAACGGAGCTACCGCCATACTTCTGGACGACGATCCCCAAGGGCGTTACCTCCGGCTCTAGTGTACGCTTCCCGCCGCCAACAACGCCCCATAGCCTAGCGTATAGCCCCGGCCTCCGCGAGACGGGCCCGATACCGGCAGGAGGGCTCGCGGCTACTCCCCTGCGGGCCGCGAGCCGTTCTCCGGGAGGATTTGTGAGGCCAGCTTTCTGTGAGGGCCGCGCCGGGAGGAGGCTATATAATCTGCCGGTGGATAAACTTGCGAGGCGAAGTTTCGCGGCGGCCGGAGCGCCGTACAGTGCCGTACCCCGGTCTCGCGGCCTTCGCCGAGCGGCCCGGAGCGAAGAGGAGCGCCGTTGGAGCTAGCTAACGACGGAGGAGACGGAGGAGACCTGCCTCTCTCTGTACACGCCCGCTACGGTTCCGAGATGATCACCATCATGGAGCCCTGGGGCGTGCCCCGGTACGAGAGCCCGAACATAGACCGCGTACTGGGTTACAGACCCATAGACGACTTCGAGGGCGGCCCCGAGGGCGGTAAGTGGACAGAGATGATCCACCCCGACGACGTGGAGAAGATGTCGGAGTCGGTAAAGAGGAGCATCTCGGAGCCCGGAGAGCATCCCCCGGTAGAGTACCGGATAAAGGACGCCGAGGGCCGCTGGCGGTGGTTCGAGTCCCGGGGGGTCAACCTGACGGACGACCCCGAGGTGGCCGGCATAGTGGTCTCCACGCACGAGATCACGGAGCGCAAGCAGACCGAGTGCGCCCTCGCCGAGAGCGAGCGGCGTCTGCGGGCCCTCACGGAGGGCGCGCCGGTAATAATGTTCGCCTTCGACACAGAGGGCGTGATCACCTTCGACGCCGGCAGCCGGCTCTCGGCCCTCGGGCTCTCTCCCGGCTCGACCGTCGGGGTTTCCGTCTTCGAGCTCTACGAGGACCGGCCCCGCGTGCTCGGCCACATGCGGCGGGCCCTCGCCGGCTATGAGGTGGTGGACATAGTGGATATAGAAGGGCCTTCCGGCACGCTCTTCTTCGACACCCGTTACTCGCCGCAGTGGAACTCCGCCGGAGAGGTCGAGGGCGTGGTCGGGGTCGCCACCGACGTGACCGAGCGCAAGCGCCTGGAGGACGAGCTGGCTTACCGGGCGACGCACGACTCCCTGACCGGGCTGCCGAACCGGGCCCTGTTCCAGGACCGCCTGCAACACGCGCTGGAGCGCTCCCGGCGTGAGGCCTGGCCCCTGGCGGTGCTGCTCCTGGACCTCGACGGCTTCAAGAGCGTGAACGACTCCTGGGGCCATGACGCCGGCGACGAGCTGCTGGTGGCCGCCTCTCGCCGGCTGGAAGGCCTCCTGCGCCCCTCAGACACCGTCTGCCGCCTGGGCGGCGACGAGTTCGCGCTGCTACTGGAGGGCACCGGCGAGGAGGGCGCTTGCACGGTGGCGCAGAGGATAACCGAGGAGTTCGCAAAGCCGTTCAGGTTCCCGGAAAGCGGCCTCGAGGCCTCTGTCACCGTGAGCCTCGGTATAGCGCAACAAGACTCTTCGGAAACCGGAGACGCGCCGCCGGACGAGCCATCCGAAAAGCCCGATCCCCACTACTCGTCGGGGTGGACGAAGAGCCTGCTCCGGCGGGCCGACCGGGCCATGTACGAGGCAAAGGCCCAGGGTAAGGCGGGCTACCGCGTGGCCTAGTCTGCGGGCCGGTCGGAGACTAGCCAGTCGGAGATTCTGCGCCCGATCCTATCTCCGGCGTCCTCCTGCAGGAAGTGTCCGGCGCTCTCGACCGTCTCCGGGGCTTCCGCGTTCGGGAAGAGCTCCGCCAGCGCGTGGCCCACGGGGTCCAGCGGCAGCACGGGGTCGGAGTCGGCCCAGAGAAAGAGCGCGGGACGGCCATCGCCGGATAGCGCCTGTGCCACCCGCTGCCCCTCGGCCGCGCCCGGGTCGTCGGGCTCCAGCGGGATCAGGGGCGGAAAGGTTCGGGGTCCGGCCTTGGAGCGCTCGTCGGGGAAGGGGGCCTCGTAGGCGGAGACCACCTCCGACGGGAGACCGGTTACCGTGGCGCGCTCGATCAGCATCCCGACCGGCACGTCCGGGTTGCGGGCGACGAAGTCCCTGAACTGTAGCCACTCCCGGCTCATCCGCTGGTGGCCTGTAAACACTCCGGTGTCCATCACCACGAAGCGCCCGACGCGCTCCGGGCATTCCAGGGCCGCCACCCGGAAGCCTATCGGACCGCCCCAGTCCTGCACGACGAGCGTTATGTTTGAGAGGTCCAGCTCCTCCATCAGAGAGACCATGGCGTCGGTGTGCCGGGCGTAGGTGTACCAATCGTCGTCCGTGGGCTTGTCCGAGCGCCCGAAGCCGGGCAGGTCGGGGACGACGCAGCGGTACCCGGCTTCGAGGAGCGGGCCCATCACCTTGCGGTACAGGTATGACCACGTCGGCTCGCCGTGCAGCAGCACGACGGGCGGGGCATCCCGGGGGCCCTCGTCTATGTAGGCCAGCCTCATGCCCTCCCACTCACGGTAGCGGGGCTCGTAGGGGAAGCCGGGCAGGTTGCTGAAGCGTTCCTCTGGCGTGCGGTATATGTCCATGAGGGAAAGTTAAGCTCCGGGGGCCTCCGGATCAAGGCCCGTCTACAGGGGCTAGAGGGGCATGCCGCCGGTGACGCCGATGGTCTCGCCGTTTATGTAGCTCGACTCGTCGGAGGCCAGGTACACGTAGGCCGGGGCGAGCTCGGCGGGCTGGGCCGGACGCCCGGTCGGGGAGCCCTGACCGAAGCCCGAGACCGACTCCGCGGGGAGCGTGGCCGGTATCAGGGGGGCCCACACGGGGCCGGGGGCGACGGAGTTTACCCGGATGCCACGCTGTATCGTCTCCTGGGCCAGGCCCTCGTTGAACGCGACGAGCGCGCCCTTGGTGGAGGCGTAGGCCAGCAGCGAGTTGCTCGGCTCGGTGCCCTGTATGGAGGTGGTGTTGATGATTACACCGCCAGGAACCATGTGCTCCAGCGCCCGCTTTGAGAGGTGGAAGGGGGCGTAGATGTTGGTCTTGAAGGTGTGGTCGAACTCCTCGGCGGGGATCTCGGCTATCCCGCCCCGGGCCATCTGGAAGGCGGCGTTGTTCACCAGCACGTCCAGCCGACCGAACTCCTCGGCGGCCCGGTCTATGACGCGGCGGCACTGCTCCTCGTCGGTGATGTCTCCGGGCATGGCAACCGCCTTGTGCCCGGCCTGCTCGATGTAACCGACGGTGTCTCTGGCGTCCTCCTCCTCCGCTTCGAGGTACGAGATCAGGACATCCGCTCCCTCGCGGGCGAAAGCGATAGCCACCGCGCGCCCGATGCCGGAGTCGCCGCCGGTGATCACGGCCGCGCGCCCCTGTAGCTTGCCGGAGCCCTGGTAGCTATCCTCGCCGTGGTCGGGTACCGGGCTCATGCGCCCCGCGAGGCCCGGATGCTCCTGGCTCTGCTCGCCAAACTCCGGGAACGGATAGTCTGACTGCGGGCTGTTCTGGTCGTTCTGGTCGTTTTGGTCGGAGCTCATAGCGTTCACCTTTCACAGCCTCTCGGCGTAAATTAGTAGTGGAAAGACCCAGATTCCCCGCCCGAGCCAAAGGCAAACGCCTCTCACGCGCCCCCGGTGCGGGTTGAGCCGTGGACCGGGCTAGAATAGGCCCATGATACGGGGCCTCAACCACCTGACCTTCGCCGTCTCCAATCTGGGGGTCTCGTTCGACTTCTATACCCGGGCGCTCGGGCTTTCGCCGGTGGCGCGGTGGGAGGGAGGCGCGTACCTGCTGACCGGGGAGGACTGGATCACGCTCATCGCCGACCCCGCCGTCCAGGATAACCCGCACCCGGACTACACTCACGCCGCATTTACCGTCGGTCCAGAGGATTTCGACGAGGCGAGCCGTCGCGTTCTCGGAGCGGGGGCGCGGCTCTGGCAGAGAAACGGCACCGAGGGTACGTCGCTGTACTTCACGGACCCCGACGGGCACAGGCTGGAGCTGCACGCCTCGGATCTCGCCGCCCGGCTCGCGGCCGAGCGCGAGGACCCGCCGCTGGGGATGGAGTTCTACCGGGGCTCTGCGGATTCTGCGGAAGGACCGGAGTTCGAGGCGTGATCCCCCGGGCGGGCGGCCAGCGGCAGGTGCAGGCCCACCTTGCCATTTCGCAGGCGCATCCAGAGCGAGATCAGGAGCACCCCGAGTAGGGTGGCGAACACCGTGAGCAGCCCGGCCTCGGGGCCGAAGGGCCCGCCGGTCCACGCCTCGGGACCGCCCTGCTCGACGGCGAGGAAGCTGGCCCGCCCGGAGTCGAGGCCGCTTACCGGGAAGCCGAATACGCCGGCCTGGAAGAAGTTCCAGGTAATGTGGAGCCCTATCGGGATGGCCAGGCTACCGCCGAGGATGTAGCCTGCCCCGAGCATGAGCCCGGCCAGGGCGATATTTACCGTGCTTAGGAGCGTGGAGTTCGGGTTCGGCAGGTGCAGCAGGCCGAACACCGAGGAGGTCAGTATCCAGGCGGTGAGGATCGCCGTCCGAGGGCCGATCACACCCCCGAGCCCTTCGGAGATGTTCTTGAGCTGATAACCCCGGGTGAGCAGCTCCTCGTACACTCCGACGCACACGAACGTCGCCACCGGGCCGAGTATGGCGAGCCAGAATGGCGCGCCGCCCGGAGAGCCGGTCGCAAAGCCCCCGGTAACGCTCACCCAGCCCATACCGAGCTCTATCAGGAAGATCGCCGTCATTAGCGCGGCTCCCAGCGCTAGGCCGAAGCCGAGATCCAACCACCACCCCCGGTTCAGCCTCAGCCCGTAGTCCCGCAGCCGCCGCCGGTCCAAAAAACGCCCCGCCGCCCACACCGCCAGGAGGGCCGCGAGCAGCGAGGCGACGCTGCTGATGAGCAGCAGACCGCCCCCCGACGGCTGTGGAGAACCGCCGCCGGGCGCGCCCATGGCGGCAAAGACCAGCACGAGCGGCGCGGTCAGGAACGCGCTAGCCACCAGAAAGAGCACGAGCTGCGCCAGTATGCGCCACAGGGCCCGCGGCCTGCGCCGCCCGTTCTCGAGCTCCTCTACGAAAGGCTGGGTCAGGATCTCCTGCCTGCTCAAGGTCCTTCCCCGCGACCCTCACGCCCCTCTTCCGCCTCTCGCATCTCCCGGCGGCGCAGGGGCATCTCGTCTACGTGGCCGAACAGCTCGTCCGAGGCGACGAGCTCCGGGTAGCGGCGTTTCACGCCGCCGTCCCGGCCCACGAGAAGGGCCGCGAAAACGTCCGCAGCGACGCCGTACTCCCGCCGGGCGGGCGCGGCCCGGTCTCCGGTCAGGTACTCGACCCGCAGGTCCCGGTCGGAGAGCCCCTCCGCTGCGCCGGAGAGCAGCTCTCGCTGCCGGAGGAGGCGGGCGTCCTCCGCGGCGGGTGCGAAGACGAGTAGCCGCCGCGGTTTCTCCGGGAAAGGGTCCAGCTCTGCTAGCCTTTCATCTTCAGGGTCTGGCGCACCGCCTCGTTGTAGCGCTCGACGATTTCGCGGTACTCGTCCACCTCCCGGCCGGCCTCGGTCTCGCCCAGACGCTTCTTGAGGGCGACGCAGCTGAAGTACGCGCCGAGGTAGTAGGGCCGCAGGCTTTCGAGTGGCATCGGCTGGCGCTCGGGGCGGACCGTCTTCTCGGCGGCCTCCTCGGCGGTGTACTGGATCTCGGGCTCGTCGGCGCCGGTCGTACTGCTGTTGCCGCTGGCGTTCCCGGCGTCGTCGAGGGCCGAGATCACCGCGTCCTCGGCGGGCCGGTCGGAGAAGTCCTTGCCGCCGGTGTAGGCGTAGCGGACCTTGCCGGAGGCGTCGAGCACGACGATTGCGGGCTCGGCCACGCCCTCGCTCTCGTTCCACACGCCGCACCGCTTCGCGAGCTCGCCTTCGGGGTCGCTGAGTAGCGGGAACGGCAGGGCGAGCTTCTCGACCATCGCCCGGTTGCTCTCTGGCGGGTCCACGCTGACCCCGGCGATCCGCGCCCCGCGGCTTTCGATCTCTTCGTATCTCCTGGCGAAGCTAACTAGCTGCCCGTTGCAGTACGGTCACCAGTCGCCCCGGTAGAACAGGAGCACCACCGGACCCTCGGGTAGCCTCTCCGGCAGGCTGAAAGCGCCGCCCCGTTCGTCGGGCAGCTCGAATAGGGGGACGGTGGATGCCCCCTCCGTGACCGGGTGTGTCGCCGTGTCCGTCAAGTGTTCCTCCAGAGCCTTTCGAGTTCGCTGAACCTGTCGGATCCGCCGGATCCGAACGAGGGCCGAGTATATCGCCGGAGGGTCGGATTTCGAGCCCGGTTTACCTGCCAGCTACGCTAGCCGTGTTGGTTGTGCTAACCGTGCAGGCGCATTTAGCGGCGGGGACGGCGGGGGATGGTGAGCCAGGAGGCCGAGTATCCGGCCATCTCCAGGCTCTGGACGACGGTCGAGGGGTCCTCGACGGCGAGGCGGAAGATCATGGTCCGGTTCTCGAACTTTTTCTCGGGCCGGGAGAGGACGCTGACTATGTCGGCGTCGAGCGCCCGGATCTCGTCGGCGACCTCGGCGATGATCCCGGCTCGGTCCGGAGCCGTTACCTGGACCTGGGTGCCGGGCTCGTGGACCCCGGTGAGGGTGACGAGCGCCCGCATCACGTCGGTGGAGGTGACGATCCCGATAAGCTCCTCCTCGTCGCCGTCCTCGGAGATGACGGGCAGCGCGTCTATCTTGCGCTCGTACATCTCCTGGGCGGCGAACCCGACGAGGTCCTGGGGATGGACCGTGATCGGGTCCGGGGTCATTATCTCCCGGACCGTGAGCTTCTCCAGCGCGGTCTTCTGATCCGTGTCCGCGCCTATGGCCGGGCTCGCGTCCCTGAGGTCCCGGTCGGAGAGTATGCCCGCGAGCTTGCCTCCATCGCCCCCCTCCAGGACGATGACGTGGCGTATCTCGTGCTCGTTACAAAGGGCCAGGGCCTCCGCCGCCGTGGACCCCGTCCCGAGCGTCACGGGCGCCGGGGTCATGAGATCCCGCATCTGAAACATCGCCAGCCTCCTAGCTCTCCGGTTCCGCGCGGCGTAGACAGCGTAGAAGTGAAGACCCCAAAACGCGGCCGCGCAGGGGACAGACTATCAGGAGGGGCTCTCCGCAGGAAGTGTCCGGGTATTGCCGGGAGGATACGTCCCGGGCGCGGCGGTGCCGTATCCAGGCCTCTCCGGGGAAACGGTGCTATTCCGGGGAGCATGCCTCCGGCCGGGGAGTTACGGGTGCTCAGGAGAAGGACTTGGGAGGAGAGCTCAGGAGGAGAGCTCGTACGGCTCGCCCCTGAGCCGGGCCCTGCACATTGACTCGTAGGCCGCGTCGAGCGCCTCTTCTGGTCCCTCTTCAGGCTTCTCTTCCGGTTCTCCGCCTGGCCCCTCGCGGGGCGCGAGGGCGATACCGGCCGTGATCTCGGTCTGGATCTCCGCTTCATCGAGCGGCAGCGGGTCGCGGAGGGCTTCGAGGATCTCCAGGATGATCCTCGTCGCCGTTTCCTCGTCTCCGGCGCTCTCGACGATCACCGCGAGGTCGTCGCCGCCCGTTCTGGCGACGGTATCCTCCGGCCCGAGACAGCCGCCCATGCGCCGGGCTACCCCGTCTAGCAGCCGGTCCCCGGCCCGGTAGCCGAGTCGTTCCCGGGCCCGGTCCACTCCTCCGACCCTCAGCAGCATGACCGTCAGGCGGCTCTGGCGGCGTCTGGCGCGGGCCAGGGCGTTTTTCAGGCGGGCGTCGAGCAGCTCGCTGTTGGGCAGGCCCGTCGGGGGGTCGTGGTGCGTGCGGTAGGCGAGCTCCTCCTCCAGACGCCGGCGGCCGGAGATGTCCCTGGCGGAGGCCAGCACCAGCCGCTCTCTGCCGTAGTCCATCGCGCCGATGCCGACCTCGACCGGGAAGGTGCCGCCGTCCTTACGCCGGTGCTCGTTCTTGTGGAAGGTGCTCTGGAGGCCGGGGCCGGCGCGCAGGGCCTTGCGCCAGGGCGTGTCCGCGCGTCGGCGGCGCTCCTCTTTTGGTATGACGTCCGAGGCGAAGTCCGCGACCGACAGCGAGAGCAGCTCCTCCCGGCTGTACCCGAGAGACGCGCAGGCCTCCTCGTTACAGTCCACGATGCGGCCCTCCGCGTCGTGCAGAAAGATGGCCTCCACCGTGCTATCGAAGAGCTGCCGGAATCGCCGCTCGCTCTCCTCCAGAAGACTCCAGGCCTCCCGGCGTCCGGTGATGTCCGAGGCGTAGACCCGAATGCCGCCGGTGCCCGGCACGAGGTAGACCTCCAGCTCGTAGGCCGTCCCCTCCAGATCTGCCTCGCCCGTGCCCGAGAGCGGGCCGGACTCCCGCAGCCCGGAGGCGATGCGTCTGGCGGCGGAGATCAAGCCATGCGCCTCCTCCCTCTGCCGGAGATCCGGGAAAAGCGCCAGCGCCGCCGGGTTGGCGTAGAGGAG
Organism: Rubrobacter aplysinae; assembly: GCF_001029505.1. Classification (NCBI taxonomy): domain Bacteria; kingdom Bacillati; phylum Actinomycetota; class Rubrobacteria; order Rubrobacterales; family Rubrobacteraceae; genus Rubrobacter; species Rubrobacter aplysinae. Next base: position 94,309 of record NZ_LEKH01000004.1, read on the forward strand.
GCCCCGGTCGTCGAGCTCCACGACCGGGTTCGGGTTCTGCTCTGGAAAGGCCGCGAGATGCGCGAGCCGGTCGAGGTTGTCCCCGTCCCGCCAGTAGCCGGAGTCGCCAGCGTTCATGGGGGGTACGTTACACGCGCGGGGCCGACTTCGCTACGGACGTTATCCCTCTGCTATCCAGATACACTTCTCCTCGACCGGCCCGCCGTCGGCGGGTACGTCCTCCAGCACGGGCTCGGCGGTCTCGTCGTGGCCCCGCAGCCGGTACACGTCCATCCTCTCAGAGCCGTCGGCCCTGAAGGAGATCATGGCCCTGTCCCGCCCGGAGGCGAGCTTCTCCCCTCCAACGACCACGAAGGCCAGCGCCCCAGTGCTATTCGGATACTGCCAGATCGCCACGGCGCTCCGTTTCCACGTCTTCCTTGTCTACGTCCATACCACCCACAATGTTACAAGAACCGTGGCGTACTAGGCGGCTCGGTCCTCCAGAGCAGGTCTGTCTCGGCTTCGGTGGGGCCGTGGGTGGCGTTTACGAGCCCCACCAGGGTGTCTGCTGTGTGACAATAATAAACAAACAGAAAGAAGAGACGTGTAGGGAAGGTGGTGGATTTGGAGAAGGGGCAGGTGGTCTCCTGTGATTCCGAGGTCATGGGTGGGACTCTGGTCTTCTCGGGTACCCGCGTCCCCGTGCATACGCTCGTGGATTATCTGGAGGCCGGTCACTCGCTGGACGACTTCCTCGATGGCTTCTCGAGCGTGAGCCGCGATCAAGCCTCTGCTTACCTGGAGACGATGCTCTGAGCTATGCGTTACTTACGGCTGTGTTCACGGATAGCCAGCCTTCTTCTTTTAGGTGCTGCCAGGCGATGGAGATATGGTCTTCGCTAAAGAGGTGCTCTTTTCTGCGGCTCCAGCTCTGGACCGTTCTCGTCACTTCCTCTAGAGAGGTCTCTTCTCTCTCGGTGGCCGCCCAGTGAACGGTCGCCAGTAGCTCAAGGCCGTAGGGGGTCTCGAAGCCTTCGATCAGGCGCGACACATGCTCGATGTTTTCCTCTGTATCGGGGTGATCTCGGAGATAGTCTCTCGCTTCCTCTTCTGCATTCGGCAAGAGTTCTATATCAGAGCCGCCGCTACGGTCGCCGTAACCGGTGATGTAGTGTCCTTCCAGCTTTTGTAGGACGAAGTTAAGATTCTCTGCGTATGGACCGTACCGATGAGCTTCGAACTTGAGGCCGAACGTCTCCTCTCCGGCCGCCTGGGCGAAGTACGCCAACTTCTGTGCCACGGTGCGGCCGAGCCTGTAGTGCGAGGCCTTGTACGCACCAACGAGCTGTATCATAGTCGCCCGTAAGTTAGTAAGACTCGGTCTCTCGCCCTCGGCTTCAAGAGTTGTAGGCTTCGCCTCTTCGGAGGGCTCGTACACATATGCTTTCACCTCTGGCACTTGCAACAGAACCTCTTCGATGAGCGGGCGCACCTCATGTTCCCAGCTCAGACCTCCGTTGCCACACCCCAGCGGTGGTATCGCTATGGAATTCAAGTCTAGACGGCGAATCTCGCTCACCAGCGCCTCAAGCCCTTGCTCTACGTACTCCAGGCGTGAAGCGCCGCGCCAGTGCTTCTTCGTGGGGAAGTTGATTATGTACCTGGGGTTCGTGAGGCTGTCCAACTCGACGGTGAACATCTTGCCCACCTCTACCTCATCGTGCTTGCAGGCGCGCTCGTACTCCTTGAAGTTGCCGGGGAACTTCTTCTTGAACTGTAGCGCGACGCCCTTGCCCATGACGCCGACGGTATTAACCGAGTTGACCAGCGCCTCGGCGTCTGCCGCGAGCAGGTTGTTGCGGCGGAATTCGATCATCCCTTTACCCTTTAATCCCTCGTAGACCCAATCCTCTGGTGGCTAGATTACTAAATACTAAAAGTACCAGCCAGCCTCTACCCTGACCGGCTTGATCCGGTGCGGCCACTCCCTTTGTAGATAGCCTTCTAGCCTCTCCTTTAATCTTACGTTCTTGACGGCCAAAAACTCTACCGCATCCCAGGGAAACTCGCCGTATACGAGAAATTCGGCCATACGACGACGGCTTCTGTCAGGGTCACCTACCGTGTCAAACCAGTATCTTGACCTCATAAGTTTCCAGTCTATTTCCCCCAAATGACCTATGTCATCGTAGAATTTCGAGAAAAGCGGAACGACTGGATGACCGTCTGAGAACACAAATTCTAACCTGTGTTCCTGTATGCGCTGCACAGTCGACACCAGATAGATCAGAGGAGTGGTGCCGCCTTGATACTGTTCTGTATGGTTCTTTGAGTGTCTGTACATCATCGGCGAGCGCGGCGCAAAGTAGAAAGGAACAAAATCATGGAGGGTGCCTCCTGGGCCGCATCCTGTGTGCTTTCGACGCCGCTTATCTTGCAAATCCAAGTGCGATAAATCCACTTCCCTCTTGCCTTCTGGCAATTGGGATTGGCAATAGACACGCCCGGCACTCAAAATAGCTGGCAGGTTCTTAGCGTGTGTGAAGTGGTAGATGTACGTCGGTTCCGGGTAGCTCATCTCAATACCGAGGCATCCTGGGCGGGGCGGTCCTCCAGAGCAGGTCTATCTCCGCGTCGGTGAGGCCGTAGGCGGCGTTTACGAGCTCCGAGAGGCGGCGCTCAAGCTTCGTGGCCTCGGTGCGGGCACTCTGCGAGGACAATTCGCCAGAGTGGGCCCGCGCCTGCGGCGGTCTCAGCCCAAGCCTTCTAGCAGCCGGGCTCTCAAGCCTATTAGCGTGACGCCTACAAGCTCGTTGTTCTCCTCGTCGTAGCGGGCTACCGCTCCTTCACCGATATCTACTCCTGTGGCCGGACGCGGGTCTCCCACGGAGACATACAGTACGTCGGCCTCTGCGTCGTATTCCCACCGGACGTCTTCCGTACTCTCCAGAATCTTCATCGCCGCTTCCATATGCTCTCCCTTCTAGCTGAGGGCCTTCTGGTCAGGTACGCCGTGAGTACGAATCCGTCGCTTGCGCTTGCCTCCCGATATACCACCGTTAGATGCTTGCTCCCAAGCGGTGTTTGTGGATAGCGCCGAATCGCCAGTAGAGCCCCGTAGTCGCCCTCCTGGATCAGGTCAGGGTTCGCTATAGTCTCAAGAAGCAACTCTCGTTGGCCGCCCAGTTCCGGGTGATGGGAGACTACGTGTTCCCATCGTTCGTCCGTTAACCGAACCGGCACGTCGTTTATCGAGCGCGCTACCTCCACTCAAGGATTGTAACGGCTTACCTCAAAAGCGCGGCATCCGGGGCGGGGCGGTCCTCCAGAGCAGGTCTATCTCCGCGTCGGTGAGGCCGTAGGCGGCGTTTACGAGATCCGAGAGGCGGCGTTCGAGCCCGGCGGCCTCGGCGCGCCGGTCCTGCACGGGCGTGGCCTGCTCGGTGTATACGCTCCTGAGCTCCTTTAGTCCGGCTGGGGTGAGGCGCGGGGCTCCTTTCGGGCGGCGCTTTCGGACCTCCTCTACAAACTCCTCCCCGGTGAGCGCGGCGAAGTCCTCTAGCTTCTGGCCGGGCTTCTCGACGCCGAGCTCGACCCGCAGCCAGTCCAGCGTCTCCCGGCGGGCGGCGTGCTCTGTGCCCCGGATCTCGACCAGTCGGCCCGCCGCCGTATCCGCCTCCTGTCTCGCGGCGTCCGTGGGCGAGGCTATTGGGAGCTTCTCGACGAACGAATAGATCAGACGCAGCGCCTCGTCCTTGCCGTGCATGGCGTTGCGCCACATGTAGGACCACATCAGCGGCGAGTTGAGCACCGTCAGAATCCACTGGTCCGACGTGCTCCACAGGTAAGCCGTGTTTACCAGATACGTCGGCTCCTCGGTAAAGGCGAACTGCGGCCGCCAGGTAATGTCGGTGTGGATGATCTTCGGCTGCTCGAAGAGCTCGTAGTAGGAGCAGGAGCGTAGCTCCCACCAGTAGCGGCCCCGGTCGCTGCGCTTGCGGAGCCTCGCCTCCAGCGGCTTCACGTGGGCGTGGAGGGCGGGGTGGGTGCGACGGAATGTCTCCTCGGCCTCGGCTTCGGGCCGGTTGCTCCAGGGCCAGGCGCGGTTCTCGCTGGAGGCCAGCACGATCATCCACAGATCCTGCCAGTCCGGGGACCAGCGTTTTATGTCCTGGCCGCGCAGGTAGGGCTTGATAATCTCCCGCGACGCCGGGTCCTCGCGCACGAGCCGCTCCCTGGTCGCCGTGTCTATGAGGAACGCGTCGTTCAGGCCGGTCTTGATGCCATAGGCCGGCTCGACCCCGGCGTACTCGGCGAGCGGGCTCCCGGCGGCCCGGATGCGCTGCATCAGGTCGTCAACCTCGGCGGGCTCCAGGCTCCAGGAGTCCGAACCGAAGCGGGAGTGGCGCTTGCGGTGGGCGTTCTGGGCGACGTAGTCCGGGATCGGGGTCCGGTGCAGCTCCTCGCGGGGGAAGGTCGCGACCTCGGCCTCTCGCTCCTCCGGGATTTCATCGCTCCCGGATTCCTCCGGCTTGTGCAGGATCAGGATGCAGGGGAACACGTCGGCGTCGGGGAAGACCGGCGCGTGGCCGAAGTCCACGATCTTCTCGACCGCGCCCGAGAGGGCGAAGTACGCCCGGAGCGGCCCGCCGTAGCCGGAGCGGAGCCACTTGTTGGTGACGATGTAGCCCATCCTGCCGCCGGCGCGCAGGCTTTCGAGGCCCTGCTGGTAGAAGTACACGTACAGGTCGGCCGTGCCGTGGTAGGTCTCGGGGAACGCGGCCTTGAGGTACGGCTTTATCTCCCCGAGCGACTCCTGCCGGATGTAGGGCGGGTTGCCGATTACCGCGTCGAAGCCGGACTCCGCGCCCAGCGGCCTGCCGTAGCGGTCGAAGAATACCTCCGGGAACTCAAGCTCGAAGTGGAAGAAACGGTGCTCGGCGGACATCCCGGCTGCCTCCTCGATCCAGCGCTCGAACTGGCGGGGGGTCGCGTGCGGGGCGGTGCCGGAGGCGTGATCCGCGACGAACCTGAAAAGCTCCCGGTCCACGCTAAGACCGAACCGCGCCGCCGCCGAGAGGTCGGCGAGCCGGGCGTAGCGGCGGGTCAACTCTTCGCGCAGCCGCCCGTACAGTTCCTCCTGCTCCTTGACTTCCGCGACGGTCTCGGCGGGGGTGCCCTCGATCATCCACATATTACTTACCGCCGTGGACATGCTCTGCCGGAAGGAGTCGTCCGAGAGCATCGAGAGCTGTCCGCCGCCGGGAGCTCCCTTGCCGCTCTTCTTGCGCTTTTTCTGATTCTTATTACCCGAGCCGCCAGTGTCCAGCGCGCCGACGCTCGCCCCTACGAGTGAGTTTCCGGTTCGCAGGTGATGGTCCAGGAACGAGAGCGGCCGGTCTTTGGCGACCGTCGAGAGCCACAGCGAGAGCTTCGCCAGCTCGACCGCCAGCGGGTTCAGGTCCACCCCGTACACGCACGACTGCGCAACCCGCCGCTTCCAGTACGCCAGCTCCGCGCCTGCTCCGGCGTTAGCCTCGTCCTCCGCCTCTTCCGCTTCGGAGACTCCGAGCCCGACCAGGAAGCGGGCGACGTACTCCGTAGCCTCGACGAGGAAGTGGCCGCTGCCCATCGCCGGGTCGAGCACGTCAAGCTCCAAGACGGCCCGTATCCTCCCCTCGTCGTTCTCCTCCCCGGCGACGGCCTCTCGGAGCAGTGGTCCGAGAGTCTCGTCCACGATGTACTTCACCACGTAGTCCGGCGTGTAGTACGCGCCCGAGGTGTGACGCTCACCCTTGTCGTTTACCAGATCCACGGTCCAGCCAGAATCGTTCTGTTCTTCCTGAGCTTTCTGAGCAGCCGGGACGGGGTGGAACTCCAGCAGGCTCTCGTAGATCGTGCCCAGGTGACGTTCGGCCAGGTCCCGGTAGTCCACAAACTCGCCCTCCACGCGGGCGAGGCGGTCTATCGCTTTCTGGAGGTGCTCGTCGCCGACGGCGTTACGCTCCAGGAACGGGTGCCGCGCCGGGTCGAACAGGCCGCCGTTGAACGTCGCGACCGCAAGCGGCGGGCTGCCCTGATCTATGATGGCGAACAGGTCTTTGAGGCGCTGCCACATGCGGGCGGTGGTCGGCAGCAGGGCGTGGCCCCGGTCCAGGTCCTCGGCGACCTCGTGCTTGACGGCGTAGAGGCTGTAGCTCTCGCGGTAGCGCTCGCTCTCCGAGATCGGCAACAGCCCGCGCGACTCTGCGTACAGCACGAAGAGCAGCCGGTACAGCACTATGAGCGAGGCGTCGTACACCTCGCGCAGCGTGCCCTCATCGGGGGAAAGCTGGTTCGACGGGTGATCCAGAAAGCCCTGCGAGAGATGCCGGAGAGCCTCGTACACCTGCTGCCTGAGGCCCTCCCCGACGGCGCGGGCGTACTCGGCGCTCTGCTCCAGGAATGCGGCATTCGAGAGCGGTACTTGGGATCCATCGTCGAAGGCCCCGCGCCGGAAGAAGGCGTAGAGGTACACGAAAGCCTCGTCCGACTCCAGCGCCTCGGTGAGATCCACCTCGTAGAAGGTGTCGAGGCGGTGGGCGGAGTCGCGGTGGTACAGCCGCCACAGCCTACCGTTCGTCAGGATTCCCCACTCCACGCCGGAGTGCTGCATGTAGAAGGAGATCTGAAAGCCCGGGTTCTTGTTCGTGAAGGTGTCTCCCTTGCGCTTGAGGGAGAGGTCGAGCGGGCGCTCCCAGTACTTCGCGTCCCCGACGGCGTAGGCCCGCCCAGCCAGGCTCTCGGCGGTGAGGGTCGTGCCCTTGTTCTCATTCAGGGCTTCTTCTTCGCCGTAGAAGACGTAGTCCGGGTACTGGGTGCTGCCAGGCGTTGTGAGCGGGGCCTGTACCTGGAAGGCCTCGTGCCCGAGCAGCCGCAGGACGGGACGGATCAGGTCCTGCTCGACCTGTGACTCGCTCTCGTCCGGCACGTACCCGGCCAACTTCTCCGCTACCGCCGCCCGCACGGGCCGAGCCTCCTCCAGGAGCTCCTCCCAGCCCGGTAGCCCCGGTAGCGTGTTCTCAAGGTAATGGTCGGAGAACAGACCGTGGTTGCGGTGTACGAGGCGCGGCGTATGCGGGGTGCCGGACACGGAAGCATTGGACTCAGGCATACTGGGATTATATGCAACCCGCGTCGGACGGACACGGTGTTAGACTGCTCCGGGTGAACGGCGGCATAACAAAGGTGGCGGGCGTGCTCGCGGGGGTTGCCGCGGCGGCGGGCAGCGTGGTGTACCGGGGGCGCTCGGAGCTTACGAGCATCGAGGTCACGCGGCGCGAGGTGACCATCCCCGGTCTCGGGCCGGGCTTTGACGGGTACAGGATCGCACAGCTCAGCGACGTGCATCTGGACGGCTGGATGACCTCGGGACGCCTGATGGAGGCCGTCAAGCTCGCGAACGGGGAGAGCCCGGATCTCACCGTGTTCACCGGGGACTTCGTGAGCCGGCAGAGCCCGGACGACGAGCAAGGCCTCGTGGACGCCTTCCGCTCCCTGAACCCGCCCGACGGCACCCTGGCGGTGCTCGGCAACCACGACCACCTCGTCAGTGCCGGTTACGTGCGGGAGCTGGCGCGGCTCTCGGGGCTGCGCGAGCTCGGCAACGACGTCCACACCCTGCGCCGGGGCGCGGACACGCTGCACATCGCCGGGGTGGACGACCTGCTCCAGGGGTATCTCAGGATAGACCGGGTGCTGGAGCGCCTCCCGGATGAGGGCGCGGCTATCCTCCTGTGTCACGTACCGGACTTCGCCGACGTGGCCGGTCCGACGGGACGCTTCGGTCTGCAGCTCTCCGGGCACTCCCACGGCGGCCAGTTCGTGTTGCCGCCCTTCGGCCCCGTCGTGAGGCCCCGCTATAGCCGGCGCTACCCGCTGGGCTACTACGAGGTGGCGGGCATGCCGCTGTACACGAACCGCGGCCTCGGCACCATCCACATCCCGCTGCGTCTCAACTGCCGCCCGGAGGTCTCCATATTTACCCTGCGCTCCCCGCGGGCCCCGGTCTCCGGTTAGACTTATTCTGAACCGATCCCGACTCTGGAGGACATATGAAGGTAGCAGTTGCGGGCGCGGCCGGGAACACGGCGAGCAGGCTCCTGGTCCGGCTGGCCGGGCGCGGCCACCAGGTGCGCGGGCTCGTGCGCAGGGAGGAGCAGCTCTCGCGGGTCGAGGAGCTAGGGGCGGAGCCCTGGATGTTGGATCTCGAGGAGGCCGGACCCGAGGAGACGGCCCGGGCCGTCGAGGGCTGTGACGCGGTCGTGTTCGCCGCCGGAGCCGGGCCCGGCAGCGGACCGGAGCGCAAGCAGACGATGGACTACGGCGGGGCGGTAAAGCTCGTCGAGGCCGCCCGGGCGAGCGGCGTCGGCCGTTACCTTATGCTCTCCACGATGAACGCCGACGCACCGGACGCCCTGGGCGAGCAGATGCAGCCCTACTTCGAGGCGAAAGGGGCGGCGGACGAGCGCCTGCGCGAGAGCGGCCTCGACTACACCATCATCCGGCCCGGCAGGCTGACCGACGACGCCGGGACCGGCCGCATAGACGCCGCCCGCTCACTCGGCCGGGGAGACGAGATCCCGCGCGAGGACGTGGCCGAGACCTTCGCCGCCGCCCTCGAACAGGACGCAACCCGCAAAGAGACGATAGACGTACTGAGCGGCGACACCCCGATAGCTGAGGCCCTGCGCACCTTCGAGTAAACATTCGGGTGGAGCCACTTTAGCGAACGTGTCCCGGCGCGCGACGAATGTGGCCTAACTGAGCCGCTCGTTTACGAGGCGCACGACCTCGCGCGGCGCTTGTAGCTGCGGTATGTGGCCGACGTCTCCGAGCATTATGAGCTCGGAGTCCCGTAGTGCGGCGTGCATCCTCTCGCCGTGGTCCGGGGGGATGAGGCGGTCCCTCTCGCCCCAGATTATGGTGACCGGCGACTGTATGCGCGGGAGGTCGTCCTTTACGTCGGTCGGCTCCGCGCTGCGGAGGTAGGCGCGGCGGTCGGGGTCCGCCGCCCGCCGGACCATACCGTCGAGCACGAAGCCGGGGGTTCTATCGGGCTCGCCGGTGACGAGCCGGGTCAGCTCCCGAGCCTGCTCGCGGTTCCGGGGCTCGAGCTCCGGGGGAGCGTCGTACAGGAGGCCCGCGCTGTCCAGCAAGAAAAGCCGCTCGGCGCGTTCTGGGTTGCGGGCGGCGTGCCGGATGACGACGGCGCCGCCGAGCGAGTTCCCGGTGAGCGCCGCCCGTTCCACGCCGAGCCTGTCCAGAAAGCCTCCCAGGTAACGCTCCAGCGCCGAAAAGCTCATCCCCTCCGGCGGGGCCGGGGTGTCCCCGAATCCCGGGAGATCCAGCGCCAGCACCCGGTAGTTCCGGGAGAGCCTCGGCATCACGAAGCTCCAGTCCGCCGCGCTGCCGCCGAGCCCGTGTACCAGCACCAGGGTCTTACGCCCTGGCCCGTCCCGGCCGGCTTCGAGGCAGCGCACCGGCAGCCCGTCCACCTCCACGGTACGCTCCGAAACCCCTCGTAGCCGGAGCCCGAGCCGCAGCGCCGAACGTACCGTCTCGAAGGGCCTGCGGTAGATCGCCAAGCCGCCCGCCACAACCAGTGCCGCCCCGGCGAGCGCGACCCACGAGCCTCTTTGGCCTTTGTAGCCTCTGGGAATCGTCCTCTCTAGCATTACCCTATCGTACCCGGACCTCCGCCACACTAAATCCGGAAAGCTACGGAAAGTCATGGAAAGACACGGAGTCCCAGGAGAGGGCGTAAAGAGCCGGGGCGAATCCGGCTCTACCCCGTCCGTACCGAGTTTCGGGGAGCGGCGTGCGCGGCATACGGTCTGCCTCGGGCGTCCGGGAGCCGGATTTGCCGCCGGAGGCTAACGCCGGAGGGGCCGGACCCAGACCGGAAAAAAGGTGCATGCAAAGGCGAGGAGCAGCATGCCGCCGAGCGTCCACCGGTCGCGCCTGTACGAGAAGAGGCTCCAGGAGAGCACTATCCACACGAGCATGTTCGCCGAGGCCACCGCGTAGACCCAGCTCGCGAACTTGTGCTGGTCGCCGAAGAAGCTCATGTCCGGTAGCTCGGGGTAGTGGGTTCCTTCGTCCAGCCGCGAACGTAGCAGGATCACCGGCAGTACGTTCGCGGAGATCACACCCCCGGACCACGCCGGGAGCGTCAGGGCCCCTCCGCGGCGGCCCCGGAGCCCGTACGTCAGCAGGATGGTAAGGAGCACGTTGGCGGTGGCCCCGGCGTGTACGGAGACGGGAAAACGGCCCATGTCCCGCAGGTCGTCCATCTGATCCAGGCGCTTGTGAGGATTCCCGCCCACGGCTCCAGTGTACGACGCCGGAGACTCGGCGGCTACCGTCCGGACTGCGCCGTTCCGACCTCCGCCGCGGAAGAATGATCTGTGTAGTCAAGCTCATCACAGAGCGTACCGGGGAGGATGGCAAACTCTGTGGCAGGAAAGCGAAAAGCAAACGGACCGTAAGGAGCCTGGAGATGGCGTACAGCGTAATAGTGTGGCTCGTGGAGCCGGGCGAGCAGCCCTACGAGGCGGAGGAGCGGGAGCTCTCCGCGGACAGGCAGGAAGCGCCGGGGGCCAGGAGCGGGTCGAACGTCGCCCCGGCCCTGCCGCGCATGACCTACGGAGTGTACGACTCCCAGAGCGAGGCGGACTCTGCACTACAGCAGATCGGGGACCTCCTGCGGGAGAACCGCCCGCTCAAGATAGACTCCAAGGCCCACCGGGTGTTCCTCGTGCCCGCCCACAGGGTCCACTACGTGGTCTGTGAAGAGGTGGAGCGCCCGATGGACGGCTAGATTCCGGGACTAGCCTTCTCGGGGGCCGCCACGTGCCCGGAGCGCCTGCTCGACCGTGCGCTCGACGATCTCCGCGGCCGGCAGCTCCCGGCTCATCCCCGAGGCCTGCCCGGCCCACAGCGACATGAGATCCGGATCGCCCCGGCTTGCCGCCGCCGCCCGGAGGTCGCGGGTGTAGGCGTTCTGCACCGGGTAGTCTGGCAGGCCGGCCTCGTGCGGGGCCATCTCCCGGGTGAAGCGGTTCCGCAAGCCGCGGGCCGGCTTGCCCGAAAAGGCGCGGGTAACGGTGGTGTCCTCGTCGGTGGCGGCGAGCAGCGCCCGCTTGTACGCCGGATGCGCCCCGCTCTCCGCAGAGGTCAAAAACGCGGTGCCCATCTGGGCTCCATCGGCGCCGAGCGCGAGGGCCGCCGCCAGCCCGCGGCCGTCCATGACGCCGCCGGCCGCGATCACCGGCGTCTCCATGGAGTCCGCGACCTGGGGCACGAGCGCGAACGTCCCGACCATCGCCTCCAGCGCGTCCCCGGTAAACGTGCCCCGGTGGCCTCCGGCCTCGTAGCCCTGGGCGCAGACCGAGTCCACCCCGCGCCGCTCCAGCTCCGCCGCCTCCCGGACGGTGGTGGCCGTGCCGCAGGTAACGACGCCCGCCTCCCGCAGGGCGGCTAGCCGTTCGTCCGACGGTACCCCAAAGGTAAAGCTAAAGACCGGGACCCGCTCCTCGATCACGACCGCCAGCTGCTCCTCGAAATCCGGGGCGTAGGAGGAGACCTCCGGTTCGTCTATGCTGAGCTCCCCGCGGTATGGTGCGAGCAGCGCGTCGGCCGCCTCCCGGGAAACGGGCTCCTCGAAAGCCTCCGGAACGAAGAGGTTTACCGCGAACGGCGCTCGCGTAAGGATCCGTACCTCCTGTACGGCCTCCCGGATCGCCCGCGGCTGCAGATACCCCGCGCCGAGCGTGCCGAGACCCCCGGCCTCCGAGACCGCCGCCACGAGCCGAGGCGTCGTCGCGCCGCCCGCCATACCGGCCTGCACCAGCGGGTGCCGGATGCCGAAAAGCCGCGTTAGCCTGTTCTCCAGCGACATGGACCTCCCGTCCTTGGCGGCCTCTCGCCGCCCTCTCGCTCTGCCCGTCAAAGGTTAGGCGAGCGGGTAGGAGGGTGCAAGCGCAACGCCACAGGAGCTGGAGACAGGGGCGAACAGCGGGCGGACCCGTACATACTGAGGCCCGTTCCGGTACCCGTGGAGCGATGATCCGGGCGTCTACGCTAGAGATGTATTAGCCTTTGTGCTCCAGTGACCACGGACTCCGTGCCGAGCGGACCCCGGAGACGCGGCTCTCCAGGAAGCCGTCTTTCTTAGTGGGACCGAAGATCTCACCTCCACTCGGGCGGAGCGGGTGCAGCAGAACTTGTCCTCGGTGATCCGGCTTTCGAGTCCCGTACCCGCGGTACCGGCTCATTTAGCAGGCCACGGGAGGCCGCGAGATACCATTCAGCTCCCCGTCGGATGCGGCCCGCCCCGGGTAGCTCACGGCTGTCACGTACTCCAGCCTTGCTCCACCTTCTCCGGTTAAAAGAGCTACGAGGTAGCGGCCCCTAGGCCCCTAGAACGGATACCCCATCATCCCCAGTGCCCCGAGCGCGTACCACGCTCCGAAGGCCATGCCCGCCACCCCGAGCACCGGCGCGACCTTCTCGAAGCGCCGGGCGACCGGACCGCCGGATATGGCGAGCCCGAAGGCCGTCGAGAGCAGGGCCATGGAGACCGCCGTGCCCACAGCGAAGATGAGCAGCGCCACCGACGCCGCGCCCTTGTCCGGGATGGTCGAGAGCAGCAGCAGGGTGAGCCCGCCGCTGCCGCCGACGCCGTGGACGAGCCCGACGCCGTAGGACGAGAGCGGGGTACGGTGGGGGACGGCGTGACCGTGCTCGTGCGCCGGGGCCTCGGCGTGGGAGTGCAGGTGGCGGTGCGAGGCGTCGTCGTGGCGGTGGGTGTGGGCGTGATAGGCCCCGCGCCGCCAACGCAGGAGGAGCCGGACGGCGAGCAGGACGATGATCGCGCCTATCGTCACCTCGGCGAACATTACTATCGGCTCGGGCAGAAACTTGCCGACGAGCACGAGCGGGAGCCCGATCAAGATCAGGGTGGTCCCGTGCCCGAGACCCCACAAGAGACCCATCGTCCCCGCCCGGCCTATACCTTCTCTGCCCTTCTCGGGCTCGCCTTCTACGCCACCCGCGATCAGGGTCGTAACCGCCGCGAGGTGGTCGGGATCGCTGGCGTGCTTGAGGCCGAGCGCCAGGCTCACCACCAGCACCAGAGCCAGGCTCCCCTGACTCTGCATCAAACCTTCGAGCCACTCACCTATACCCAAGTCTAGCCGCCCCCTCCAGCGTTCCCGTGATCCTTCTGGTTATTCCCTTCGTGATCCAGCGCGGCCCGCACCAGCTCCCGATCGTGCTCCCAGGCGAAGTCCAGCCCTTCCAGCTTTTCCGGAGAGATCCACTCGATACCCGCCGCGTCGTCCGCCGCCGCCGGCTCGCCTCCCGCTATTCGCGCCGTAAATCCTAACGCAAGCACGTAGTCGCCGTCCTCGCCGTAGCGGTGGACCGCCATCTGCACGGGGCCTTTCACCCCCTCTATCTCGACCCCGAGCTCCTCGCGGGCCTCCCGGCGCAGCCCGTCCACTGGATGCTCTCCCGCCTCCAGGAAGCCGCCCGGCACGTCGTAGCTGCCCTTCTCCGGCTCGATGCCGCGCACCGTCACGAGCGCCCGCCCGTCCCTTATCAGCACGCAGCCGACCGTGAGCGAGGAGCTCCGGTACCAGGAGTGGTCGTGTACCGGACAGTACGCGCCGCCCGAACCCTCGGAACGGCTCAGCTCAGTGCCGCACAGCGGGCAGTAGCTGAACCGTTGTAGCGCGGTGTTGTTAGAGTCGCTCATACAGGGCTTTTTACCAGTTCTTCGGCCACCCCGGCGAGCTGTTCGGCGCTGCGGACGACCTCCACCCGGTCGCACAGCGGCTCGTACAGCGGCATGTCCGACGCCCCGAGCGACCAGAACCACTTCTGCTCGGGTGTTATCCAGATAAGCTGCTTCGCGTGCTGGGCTATCTCCTCCAGAGCCTCGACGTTCGGGGGCTTGCCGTTGTTCCGGCCGTCGCCCAGGATCACGACCGTCGTGCGGTGGTTTATGCTCGGCAACGAGTGGGCCACGAACTGCTCGGCGGCCTTGCCGAAGTCGCTGTTCACGTCGGCGTCCAGGAGACGGCCGGAGAAGATCTCATCCACCGCCCGCTCTATGCCGTGCTCCTCGAATAGCTGCGTGACCTCCGCCGTGTCGGCGACGAACACGAACGTGCGTACCTTCGAGAACAGGCTCTGCAGCTGGTACACCATGTGCAGCCAGAACCGCGAGAGGTTCCTCGTGGAGAGGCTCACGTCGCAGAGGAGGACTAGCCGGGGCTTCTGCTCCCGGTGGCGTCTGAGGACAGGCTGGAACGGGATGCCCTCGTAGCGGGCGTTGTTTCGGATGGTGTGGCGGACGCTGATCCTGCCGGTCCTGTCCTGCTTGAGGCGGCGGGTCTTCGCGCCGTGTATTTGGCGCGCCATCCGCCTCACCGCACCCTCCATCTCCCGCTGCTCGGCGGTCGAGAAGTTCAGGAGCTTGCGCAGGGAGCGCCGCCTGAACTCGGAGTCGTCCTTTGGCTCGTCGAGCTCCTGCTGGCGCTCTTTCATCTTCTCTATGAGCTGTGGTAACTGGCGCAGGATCTCGTCTGACTGCTCCTCTAGCTGCCGGATGAGATCCTCGTCCACCTCCATCTCGTGCAGGTGATCCACGAGGTCGTCGAGCTCCGCCGCCGAGACGTCCAGCGGCAGCTCCTGGCCTCCGGCGTCGGGCACGAGGTCTCCGGGCGAGAACATGTTGCGCGAGCGGCGCAACTTTAGCTGGTGGGTGAGTTTTTGCAGCGCCTGATCCAGAGCCCCAGGCTTCCGGTTCAGGATCAGCTCCTGCGAGAACAGCGAGAGCCGCATCTTGTCCGACTCGCCGTGGATGTCGTCCGAAGGCCGCATCCGCTCGTCGTCGAAGTGGCGGCGGAACTCGGTGGAGTCGGCGTCCTCGTGGCTGTGCTCCTCGCTGTCCGGCGCCTCGCCGCCGGCCTCCTCGCCGAACTCCATCTCTGCCGCCGAGCCGTGGTCGTGGTCGTGATCCGGGACCTCTAGCTTCGCCTTCCGCTCCTCCGTCTGTGGGTGGAGCCCGAAGTACACGTCGAACAGCCGCTCGAAGGTCTCGACGTCCTCCGGGCTCTTTACCAGCGTAGTCCGCAGCGCGTCCCGCACGGCCTCCCGCTCGCCGAGCCCGGTGTGCTTGAGCGCCGCCAGCGCGTCCAGGCTCTCCGCCGGAGACACTCGCAGCCGGTGCCGCCGCAAGACCTGCACGAAGTCGTTTATTACCGTGTCCACTAAGCGTCCTTATGTGATAGCGATCTAGTCACTCGACGTAAGACCTCGAGTATTTCTTCACGGCGCTGTGGAACAGGATTAAGGGATTGCGGGCTAGGATGCCACATCTCCTCAATCTGAATAGACGGGTAATGTTCTCTAATGTCGCTCTCCACTCTCTGTGCTTTGCGACCACCTAAGACTATTACCTCTAAACTAAGGTGACTTAGAAGCTCCCATAGATAAGGTAAACCTTGATTAATGTCAGCGCGCTTTGCCGCTCTGATTTTCTCGCCCGAGCCTAGATACCAGGGAACGATGTTCCATGAGGCGGTTAGGCGACGATCCAAGCCAGCCTTTTCGTTCAGCTCAAAGAAGTTCTTCGCAGATTCGTCCGGGTTGTTACGCGAGGCAAAACCACTCTCTAATGCTTTAGGCCCAGGAGTTTCAAACAGAAAAAGACAGCGAGCCTTTGTACCGCCGTCGAGTGGATCAAAATGTGGAACGTGCTCTTCTCGATCCACATTTTGGCGCAGATCGTTCACGAACTCCGTCAAGGGAGAGACGTGCGGTTGTTGTAGTAGCGTCATGCGCTCTTGCTGGACCTGTAAGTCGCGTAAGGACTTCGGTACGTCGGGAAACTGACTCTCCATACTCACTCCGATAGCGAACTAGTGCGCGTGCTTGTGCTGGCTGCGGTGCATCTCGTACATCGCCTCCTCGGGGCTGTCGCCGGTGGGCTGCTTCTGACCGAGGTCTCTGCGGCCCTGGGCATTTACTCCGAGGTGGGCGAGCGCCTTCTCGGCGTCGCGGTCGTACTTGATGATTACGCTGATGGTCTCCTCGATCAGCTCCTTGCTCAGGTTCTCGGCGTTTAGCACCACGAGCGACTGCGCCCAGTCCAGAGTCTCGCTGATAGATGGGGACTTGCGCAGGTCCAGCTCGCGCAGGGACTGGATCGTGCTCACCAATTCTTCGGCTAGCTCATCCGCGATACCAGGAGCCTTGAGGCGCACTATCTGCAGCTCTACCTCCTTGTCCGGGTAGTCGAGCTGCAGGTGGAGGCAGCGGCGTTTAAGGGCCTCGGAGAGTTCGCGGGTGCGGTTTGAGGTCAGGATCACGGTCGGCGGAGTCTCGGCTTTTACCGTTCCGACTTCGGGGATGGACACCTGATAGTCCGAGAGGAATTCAAGCAGGAACGCCTCGAACTCCTCGTCGGCGCGGTCGATCTCATCCAGCAAAAGTACCGGCGGCGTCTCGGAGCGCAGGGCTTTTAGTATCGGGCGCTCCACGAGGAAGTTCTCGGAGAAGAACACGTCCTCCTGGCTTCTGAGGGTCTCGGCGGCCTGGTGCAGGTCCTCGGTCGGCCCGAGTAGCTCCCCGATCTTCTCCCGCAAGACCTGCGTGTACAGTAGCTGCTTGCCGTACTCCCACTCGTACAGCGCCTTCGCCTCGTCAAGCCCCTCGTAGCACTGCAGCCTTACGAGCTCGCGCCCGAGCGAACCGGCGAGCGCCTTCGAGAGCTCGGTCTTTCCGACCCCCGCCGGACCCTCGACGAGTATGGGCTTGTGCAGCTTCGTCGCCAGGAACACGACCGTGGCGAGCCGCCGGTCACAGACGTAGCTCTGCTCTTCGAGCCCGCTCTTTACGCCCTCTATGCTCTCGAACCCCTCAAACAAGGATGCTCCTCATATTTTAAATATTCTCGAATACCGGCGGGAGCGGGACCTTCCGCTCCCGCCGTGAATGCTGGCCGTAGTGCGTCGCGGCCTAGTTGGGACCGGGGCGCTCGGCGAGAGCCTGCGGGGTGTGTCGGCCCTTGATCGGGTCCATGCCCCAGACGTTCTGGCGGTAGCCGTTGTTGGTCTTGGTCGCCATGTCGTCGTAGACGCAGTCGCGCAGGATCTCCTTCGCTCCCTCCGTCGTGAGGTCGCGCGGGTTCCCCGGCGTGCAGAGGTCGGTCATCATGTGCTCGGCCATCTTCTGTAGCTCTTCGTCGCTGCTCTGGATGGCCTCTTTCGGGCCTCCCTCGTAGTAGCCCTGGCCCATGCGGGTCTTCGGGTACTCCGCGACCCGGCTGAAGTTCTCCGGGCAGCCGCAGTCTTTGACGAGCCGGATCACCTCCTCTATAGCCTCGTCGGCGGCCTGCGGGGTCGACATGTCTCTCGTGTCCACGCCCATAGCCTCCGCGATGTCTGCGAACTTGTCCGGCGCGGCGGGCTGGTTATACGTCCACACCCTCGGGAGGCCCACGCCGTTGTTCAGGCCGTGGTGGATGTCGTAGTAGGCGCACATCGCGTGCGAGAGCGAGTGCAGTATCCCGAGCAGGCCGGAGCTAAACGCCTGGGCCGCGATGTACTGCGCCCAGACCATGTTCTCCATCGCCTGGTAGTTGTGCGGGTTGTAGGTCGCCTCGCGCAGGTTCTCCTGCACCAGCTTCACGGCGGACAGAGCCTGCGGCGTCGTGGAGAGGTGCTGCACCCGGCCGACGTAGCACTCCGAGGCGTGGGCCATAGTGTCGAAGCCGGTGTAGGCGACGTACTCCGGCGGCTGGGTCATGCACAGGACGGGGTCGTTGATCGCCAGCGTCGTCGTCGTCGCCCGATCGAAGCCGACCCACTTGTGCGGCGCATCCGGCGAGGTGGTGTCCGTGATGACGTAGGCCGGCGTCGTCTCAGATCCCGTCCCGACCGTGGTGTTTATGGCGATGTGCGCCGGGTTGTCCAGCGTCTCCGAGGCGTTCAGGCCCTGGAACTCGTTCACGTTTCTGCCGTCGTGGGCCGCGACGACCCGCGCGCCCTTCGTGGTGTCGTGCGAGGAGCCGCCGCCGATGGACACGAACCCGTCGCACTCGGCGTCGGCGAACGCCTTGTAGGAGTCCATGACGTTGTAGTCCTTGGGGTTGGTCTCTACCTTGTCGTAGACGGTGACCGAGACCCCGGCGTTCTCGAAGTTGGTCTTGCACTCGTCTATGATCCCGGTTCCCCGCAGGCCCGAGGTCACGAACAAAACGTGCTTGAGGCCCATTGCGGCCGCCTCGGGCCCCGCGTTCTCGTAGGCGCCCGCGCCTAGCAGCGACCTCGGTTGCTTGAAGAACTCCTTTACCGGAAACTCGAAGATCTTGGACGTATCCATAGACTTGCAGCTCCTTTCCCTTTTCCCCTAATCTCTATTACCCCTATACACCAGGCACACCAGGCGCGACGAAACACGAACAAGCTCGCGCCATGAGCGTCATAAGCGCCATAAGATCCACCCCACCGTGTCGGCCCTGTATGCCCCTCCTTTCGGACGGGGTCCCTGGGTTCTCCTGCCTGGTTCCCCTGCCAGCCGGAAGCCCGACTCCAATGTTCCACCGCAAACGGTGCAATGTCAAATACGTTTCAATACACTCCGCGAAACGTGGTTCGGCTTTTCAGGTGTGCCGAGACCGAGATCCCGGACGCCAGGCAGTCGTCACGAAAATAATGGCCCGGTCTCCCGTTCCGGGCTTCGTCTGCACTATAATAAACGATATACGCTTAACCAGGGGGTGGGAGCGTTAGGCTAGTCAGGCGGTTGTAACCGGATTGACAGCGTAGATCCGGTTGCCAGGGTGATATGTTTGATGCAATACTGTCTGCGGTATATTTCGTGGGCTCGTCTTAGGGAAAGGAGAGCGGTGCGCGGGATCCAACTGAGGGTAAACGGACGCGACTACGAACACGAGGTGGAGCCTCGGATGCTTCTGGTGCATTATCTGCGCGAGAGGCTGAACCTGACCGGCACGATGGTGGGGTGTAACACCTCAAACTGTGGGGCCTGCACGGTCCTCGTGGATGGGCAGTCGGTCAAGTCCTGCACGATGTTCGCGGTACAGGCTTCGGGGCGGGGGATCATGACCGTACAGGGGATAGCCACCAACGGAGACTGGCATCCCATGCAGACGGCATTTCACGAGAACCACGGCCTGCAGTGCGGCTACTGCACGCCGGGCATGATCATGGCCTCCATAAGCATGCTGCAGGAGAACCCGAGCCCGACCGAGCCCGAGATCCGGGAGGCCCTCGAAGGCAACTACTGCCGCTGCACCGGCTACGAGAACATCGTGAAGGCCGTGCAGCAGGTGGCGCAGGGTTCGTAGACCGGGAAAAAAGTTAGAGAACCATCCAGAGAAACAGCTAGAAGGGAAACAGAGTGACCCAGGCACCAGAGAGGTATATGGGTGGCGGCGTACCTCGCAAGGAGGACCCGAACCTCGTAACCGGAAAAGCTAACTGGACCGACAACATCAAGCTGCCGGGGATGCTGCACTTCGCCGTCCTGCGCAGCCCGTTCGCCCGGGCGAAGATCACGCACATAGACGTCTCCGCCGCCCGCGAGCGTGACGGCGTTACCGCCGCCTTTACCGGCGCGGACCTCGCCGGGGAATGGCCGGGCGGCGTGCCGTGCGCGGCCACCGTTGTAGAGGACCAGAAGACCCCGTTCCAGCCGCCCATCGTCACAGATGAGGTCAGGTACATGGGCGACATAGTCGCCGTGGTGGTCGCCGACGACCGCTACAAGGCCCAGGACGCGCTGGAGTCCATAGAGGTGGACTACGAGCCGCTGGACGTGGTCACAGACATGGAGTCCGCGCTCGAAGACGACTCGCCGCTGGTTCACGAGGAACTCGGCACCAACCAGTGCTTTGACTGGCAGGCCGAGGCCGGAGATATAAACGGGGCGTTCGAGCAGGCCGACGTGGTCGTAAACGAGCGGTACGTGCAGCAGCGCCTCATCCCGAACGCCATCGAGCCCCGCGCAACCGTCGCCGCGCAGGAGCCCGGACACGGCGGGTACATCGTATACACGGCGACCCAGGTGCCGCACCTGGCGAAGGTCGTGCTCTCGCTGTCTACCGGGATACCGGAGAACCACATCCGGGTCGTCGCGCCGGACGTCGGGGGCGGGTTTGGCTCCAAGCTGAACGTGTACCGCGAGGAGATCATGGCCCTCGTGCTCGCCAAGAAGCTCGAGACGCCCGTGAAGTTCGTCGAGGACCGCTCCGAGAACTACCAGGCGACCATCCACGGCCGGGGTCAGATTCAGGACATCGAGCTAGCTGCGACCAGTGAGGGCCGCCTCCTGGGCATGCGGGTGAACCTGCTGGACGACATGGGCGCGTACCTGCAGCTACTGACGCCCGTGATCTCGGTCAGCGGTGCCGGGATGTTCCCCGGCGTCTATACTTTCGGCGCTTTCTCCTGCCGCCTCCAGGGTGTGTTCACCAACCTCACCCCGACCGACGCCTACCGCGGCGCGGGAAGGCCGGAGGCCGCCTACGCCATAGAGCGCGCGATGGACGCTCTGGCCCGCGAGACCGGGCTGGATCCTGCGGAGGTGCGGCGGCGGAACTTCTACGAGCCGTTCCACGAGCCGACCGCCACCCCGGCGGGCCTGGAGTACGACTCCATGGACATGGAGCCCGCGCTCGACAAGGCCCTGCAACACGCAGGCTACGACGACCTGCGCGCCGAGCAGCAGCGCCGCCGCGACAATAACGACGTCGTCCAGCTCGGCATCGGGCTCTCGACGTACACCGAGATCTGCGGCCTCGGGCCCTCACAGGTGCTCGCCGCGCTCGGCATCGGCGGCGCGGGCTGGGAGTGGGCAAACGTGCGCATGCTCCTGACCGGCAAGGTCGAGGTCGCTACCGGCACCTCGCCCCACGGCCAGGGCCACGAGACGAGCTGGTCCCAGATAGTCGCCGACGCGCTCGGGGTGTCTCCCGACGACGTGGAGGTTCTGCACGGGGACACGGCTATCTCCTCCTACGGCCGCGACACCTACGGCTCCCGCAGCCTTGCTGTCGGCGGCATCGCAGTGTGGCACGCGGCGAACAAGGTGCTCGACAAGGCCAAGAAGATAGCCGCCCACATGCTGGAGGCATCAGAAGAGGACATCGAGTTCGACCGGGGCAAGTTCAGCGTCGCGGGCTCGCCGGACCAGAGCGTGACCATCCAGGACGTCGGCGGCACGGCATACCTCGGTGTTAATCTCCCCGAGGGGATGGAGCCGGGCCTGAACGAGAACATGGTCTTCGACCCGCCGAACTTCACGTACCCGTTCGGGGCGCACGTCTGCGTCACCGAGGTGGACACCGAGACCGGCAAGGCCCGGATCCGGGACTACATCGCGGTCGACGACTGCGGGCCGGTGATCAACCCGATCATCGTCGACGGTCAGCTACACGGCGGGCTCGCCCAGGGCATCGCCCAGGCCTTGTACGAGGAGGCCATCTACGACGAGGACGGCATGCTCGTCACCGGCTCGATGGTGGACTACATGATCCCAGGCGCCCCGGAGCTACCGAACTACACGCTCGACCGCACGGAGACCCCGTCGCCGTCCAACCCGCTCGGGGTAAAGGGCGTCGGCGAGGCTGGGACCATCGGCGCGCCGCCGGCGGTGATGAACTCGATCATCGACGCGCTCTCGCCGCTCGGCGTGACCAACATGCAGATGCCCGCCCTGCCGATGCGGGTGTGGGAGACGATCCGGGCCGCGCAGGGTAACTCAAACGGCAACTCGAACGGAGGTAACGCTTAATGTACCCGGTTCCCTTCGACTACGAGGTAGCCGAGTCCACCGACCACGCGATCGAGCTCCTCGGCCAGTATGGCGACGAGGCGAAGCTGCTGGCCGGTGGGCACTCCCTGATCCCGCTCATGCGCCTGCGGCTCGCCGACCCGGCTGTCCTGATAGACATGGACCGCCTCGAAGACCTGCGCTACGTCCGGGATGCTGGAGACAAGCTTGCGATCGGGGCGCTAACGCGCCACCGCGACGTGCTAAACGACCCGCTGGTGCAGGAGCACTGCGGCATCCTCTCGCACACCGCCGGGCTGCTCGGGGACCCCTCCGTGCAGCACCGGGGCACTCTGGGCGGTACGCTCGCCCACGGCGACCCCGCCGGTGACATGCCGAGCGTGATCTCGGCGCTCGAAGGCGAGATCGACGTCAAGGGCCCGAACGGCGAGCGCACCATCTCCGCGCTCGACTTCTTCGAGGACTACCTGATGACGACGCTCGAAGAGGGTGAGGTGATAACCGAGATCCGAGTCCCCAAGCTCGGCCAAGATACTGGCTGGGCCTACCACAAGTTCTCCCGCCGCTCCCAGGACTGGGCCATGGTCGGCGTCGCGGCCATAGTAGAGCGGTCGAACGGCAACATAGGCTCGGCGCGCATCGGGCTCACCAGCATGGGCTCGACCCCCATAAGGGCGCGCACCGTCGAGGATGCACTCTCGGGCGCAAGCTCCGACGGCGTAGAGGAGGCCGCGAGCCACGCCGACGAGGGCACCAGCCCGGCCTCGGACGCGGCGGCCTCCGAGGATTTCCGGCGTCACCTCTCGCGGGTCATCACCCGCCGCGCCGTGGAGGAGGCGCTCTCGCGTTGATCGCGCCGGGGCTGCTTTGAGCGAGGCACTAAACGGAGACCGGGGGGCACTGCCCCCCGGCGTCTCCCGCCCGACCGAGCTGCGGGAAACCCTGGAAAAGGACGGCTACCTCTCCGACGAGGGGCTGTCCACCGCGATCTTCCTGGCTCTCAAGCTCGGACGCCCGCTGTTTCTGGAAGGCGAGGCCGGGGTTGGCAAGACCGAGGTTGCGAAGACCCTATCGCGTGTACTGGATACGCCCCTGATCCGGCTGCAGTGCTACGAGGGCATGGACGCGAGCCAGGCCGTCTACGACTGGGACTACGCCCGCCAGCTACTGCACATCCGCACCACCGAAGCTTTCGGTGAGGACGAGGACCGCAAAAGAGTCGAGGACGAGCTGTACACGCGGGAGTTCCTGGTCGGCAGGCCGCTACTGCAGGCGCTGGAGCATCACGGCGAGAACCCGCCGGTGCTTCTAATAGACGAGGTTGACCGGGCCGACGACGAGTTCGAGGCGTTTCTGTTGGAGGTGTTGTCGGAGTTCGCGATCACCATCCCCGAGCTCGGCACCGTCGCCGCCGCCCGCCCCCCGATAGCCGTCATCACCTCCAACCGTACCCGCGAGGTACACGACGCCCTCAAGCGCCGCTGCCTGTACTTCTACATAGATCACCCCACGCTCGAACGCGAGGTCGAGATCGTACGCCTCCGAGTACCCGGCGCGGACGAGCGCCTGGCCCGGCAGGTGGCAGAGGCCGTGCAGAGCCTGCGCGGGATGGGCTTGTACAAGTCGCCGGGTGTCGCCGAGGCGCTGGACTGGACCGAGTCGCTCGTCGCCCTCGGGGCGAAGGAGCTGGACGAGGGCCTGATCGAGGCTACACTAGGCTCGGTGGTCAAGTATCGTGAGGATCAACAACGCACACTCGGATCAAGCCTCTCCGCGATCATGGGAGGAATGGGAACCGCGGGCCGCTCCGGGAGCGGCGGTGCCTGAGAGCGCCGGCAACGGCCGACCGCCCGTGCTCGCGGCGGCCACCACTTTCGGGCGGCTGCTGCGCCGCGCCGGGCTGAACGTCGGGACCGACCGCACCGTGGAATTCGTCCGCGCCCTGGAGGAACTGGACGTAACGAGCCGTGAGGAAGTGTACTGGGCCGGGCGCGCCACGCTGTGTTCCAAGCCTGAGGACAGGGAGGTCTACGATAGGGCGTTCCACGCTTTCTGGGAGGGCGAGGCGAAGCCCGCCGGACGCGGCATACCGGGGCCGAAGATCGAGCTTCCCCCCGTGGAGGACTCCGTGCAGCCTGCGAAGAGGAAGGCGGAGCGCGACGAGGCCGGGGAGGAGGAGGTCCGGCTGCGCTACAGCCCGGTGGACGTGCTACGTAAACGGGACTTTGCGCGTTGTACGCCGGAGGAGCTCGCGGAGATGAACCGGATGTTCGCGCAGGTAAGCCTCGCCGGGGCGATGCGGCGCAGCCGCCGCCCCGAGCCCGCCCACCGGGGCCGCCACGACATGAAGCGTACCCTGCGCCGCGCCATGCAGACCGGCGGCGAGCCGATTCGGCCTCACTTCCGGCGCGCCCGGCAGAGGCCGCGGCGGGTCGTGACCCTCTGCGACGTCTCAGGCTCGATGGCCCCGTACAGCCGGGCGCTGCTGCGCTTCGTTCACGCGGGCGTCGCATCCGGCGAGCCTGTCGAGGCGTTCGTGATGGGGACCCGGCTAACGCGCGTCACCCGTGAGCTCGGCACCCGAGATCCGGACCAGGCGCTCGCGGCCGCTTCTGCCGCCGTCGAGGACTGGTCTGGCGGTACGCGGCTCGGCGACACGATGAAGGAGTTCGTGGACCGCTGGGGGCAGCGTGGCATGGCGCGCGGCGCGGTGGTCGTGGTGCTATCCGACGGCTGGGACCGGGGGGACACCGGGGTGCTGGACGAGCAGATGCGGCGTCTTGGCCGATTGGCTCACAAAGTGATCTGGGTAAACCCCCTCAAGGCATCCCCCGGCTACCAGCCCCTGGCGCGCGGGATGGCTACCGCGCTGCCCCACGTGGACGAGTTCCTGCCGGGTAACAATCTGGAGTCGCTTGAGGAACTCGCCCGGGCCGTCTCCCGGTCGGGCGCCGGACGGGAGCCCCTGGTAGTCGCTGGAGGTGACGCATGAACCCGGTCGTGGAGAAGGTGGCGGCCTGGAGTGAAGCCGGCAAGAAGGCCGCGCTCGCCACCGTGGTAAAGGTCGAGCGTTCCGGGCCGCTCGGTCCCGGCACGATGATGGCCGTGAACGAGGACGGGCAGGTCGTGGGCTCTGTTAGCGGCGGCTGTGTCGAGCCCGCAGTCTTCGAGGAGTGCATGGCCGCCATAGAGGGCGGCGGCGCGAAGCTCGTTACCTACGGTATCTCCGACGACGAGGCCTTCGGTGTGGGGCTGACCTGCGGCGGCATCATCCACATCTTCGTCGAGCCGGTGGCGGACGACGGTCAGGCGGAGACGTTGCGGCGGGCGCTCTCGGAGCAGTCCCCGATAGCCGTCGCCACGGTTATACATACCGCCGAAGAATCCGGCGTTACGCCCGGCGGCCGGCTGCTGGTCACGCCGGAGGCCCACGACGGAGAGCTGGACGACGAGGAGCTCGAGAGGGCCGTCGCCGACGGG
Source organism: Rubrobacter aplysinae (assembly GCF_001029505.1). Classification (NCBI taxonomy): domain Bacteria; kingdom Bacillati; phylum Actinomycetota; class Rubrobacteria; order Rubrobacterales; family Rubrobacteraceae; genus Rubrobacter; species Rubrobacter aplysinae. The sequence continues at coordinate 119,641 of NZ_LEKH01000004.1, forward strand.
GCGCGGGGGATGCTCGAAGGCGGCCAGACCGGGCAGCGGCACTACGGCCCCCGGGGACAGCGCCGGATGGAGGACGTGACCGTCTTCGTAAACTCGTTTGCGCCGCCGCCCCGGATGTACGTCTTCGGGGCCATAGACTTCGCCGGGGCGGTCGCGAAGATGGGCAAGTTCATGGGCTACCGGGTCACTGTCTGCGACGCCCGGCCAGTGTTCGCCACCCGCGAGAGGTTCCCGAGCGCCGACGAGGTAGTCGTGTCGTGGCCCGACGACTTTTTGCAGACGGCGGAGGTAGACGGGCGGACCGTGATCTGCGTCCTCACCCACGACCCGAAGTTCGACGTGCCGGTACTAAAGGCCGCGCTCGACACCGAAGCCGGATACATCGGCGCGATGGGCAGCCGCCGCACCCACGAAGACCGTACCGCCCGCCTGCGAGAGGAGGGCGTTACCGACGAGCAGCTCTCGCGCATAGCCAGCCCCGTCGGCCTCGACCTCGGCTCTCGCACCCCCGAGGAGACGGCGGTGGCGATCTCGGCCGAGATCATCGCGCTGCGAACCGGCCACGAGGGTGGGCGTCTCGCCGACCGCTCCGGTCCTATCCACGCCGCTGGCTTCGAGGAGGCTAACCGTGGATGATGGCTCGTCGGGCATCTCGCTCATACTGCTGGCCGCCGGAGGCGGGAGCCGCTTCGGGGGCGACCCCGGGGACAAGCTCTTCGCCGACTACGGCGGCCTGCCCCTCATACAGGCGACCCTCTCGGGCATGATAGAGGCGCCGGTAGACGAGATCGTGATCGTCGCCGGGGCGCGGGCCGGCGAGGTGCGTGAGGCGTGCGAACTCTATAGGGCGCGGGATTTGAAAGTGGTGGAGAACCCGGAATGGAGGGCCGGGATGTCCACCTCAGTCAGGCTCGGGATCTCGTCGTGTGCCTCAGGGGCGCAGGCGGCGGTAGCCACCTACGGCGACGAGCAGCGGAACCCGGCGCTCTTCGCGCGCGGGCTGTGGCCGATGTTGGCCGAGAACCTCTCCGGCGACGCCGGGGCCCGGTCGGTGCTACGGGAGCGGCAGGATCTCGTCACCGAGGTCCCCTGTGACGGCGTAGCCGACCCCGCCGACGTGGATACGGGTGAGGATCTGTGGCGGCTTGAGAGTATGATGTATCCCGCAACTGGTAGGGAAAGATAGGGAAACAGGGGAAAGGAGCAAGGCATGAAGCTGGAGAACGAGTTTACGGTAGACGTGCCCGTCGAGCGCACCTGGGAGGCGCTGATGGACATCGAGCGGGTCACGCCCTGCCTGCCCGGCGCCGCGCTGACCGAGCAGGTCGGGGACGAGTACAAGGGCGTTATGACGGTAAAGATGGGGCCCGTCTCCCAGAAGTACAACGGTACCGTCCACTACGAAGAGGTGGATGAAGAGAACCGCCGCGCCGTACTCCGGGCCGACGGCAAGGACGCCCGGGGACAGGGGACCGCCTCGGCCACGATCACCTCCACGCTGCACGACGAGGGCGGCTCCACGCGGGTAACCGTGGAGACGGAGATGCAGATCACGGGCAAGGCCGCCCAGTTCGGCAAGGGCATGCACAAGGAGGTCGCCTCGAAGGTGATGACCCGGTTCTCGGAGTGCCTGGAGCAGGAGATCTCCAGCGGCGTCAAGGCATAGAGCGGCTCGCTACCCGCAAACCGCGCCCTCAGATGTTAGCGGTCGGCTATCAGTGAGCAAAGAGCCAACGGCTGACGGCTAATAGCTGAATGCTATACGAAAGGAGGCCGCTTGAAGCTCGAAAACGAGTTCACCGTCGAGGCACCCGTCCAAGAGGCGTGGGACGTTATGCTGGATCTCGAAAGGGTCACCCCCTGCCTGCCCGGTGCCTCTCTCACGGGCGAGTCCGGGGACGAGTACGAGGGCGTTATGACGGTACGGATGGGGCCCGTCTCCCAGAAGTACAACGGCACCGTCCACTACGAAGAGGTGAATGAAGACAACCGCCGGGCGGTCTTGAGGGCAGATGGTAAGGACGCCCGGGGGCAGGGTACGGCGTCGGCCACGATCACCTCCACGCTGCACGACGAGGGCGGCTCCACGCGGGTAAAGGTGGAGACGGACATGCAGATCACGGGCAAAGCAGCCCAGTTCGGCAGAGGCATGCAGCAGGAGGTAGCGACCAAGATCTTCGACCAGTTCGCCGACTGCCTGGAGCGGGAGATCATGGGCCAGAACGTCCGCGAGGAGCCGGTCGCAGCCGGTGTCCAGGCTGACCTGGCCAGTGGAACGGTGGCCAGCGGTACGACGGCCAACGGCGCCTCTTCGGGCACGAGCGTCGACAACGGCTCCGAAGGCTCCGGCGTGGGTTCCGAGACCACGGAGGAGCAGCCGCGGCGCAGGATACTCAACCAGGATGCCCCGGAGCCGGAGCCGCTCGATCTCGGCGAGGCCAGCCGGGACGCGGTGGTAAAGCGCCTCGTACCCGTGGTCATCGGTGCTGGCGTGCTGGCGGCCGTGATCTGGCTCTGGAGCCGGAGACGCGCTGTAAAATAGCATCATGGACGGGATGCGGGACCTGCACGCGCAGGTAATAATGGACCACTCCGAGCGTCCCCGTAACCGGGGCGCTCTGGATAACGCTGACCTCGAAAACCACCTGCTAAACCCGCTGTGCGGCGACGAGGTAACGGTATACGCCGCCTTCTACGGCGACACGGTCTCGGAGGTCCGCTTCACGGGCCGGGGCTGCTCCATATCCCAGGCCTCGGCGTCCATGATGACCGAGCGTCTCACCGGTAAGAGCCGGGAGGAGGCCGAGGCCGAGATAGCGGGCTTCAAGTCCCGGATGACCGGTGACGGCGAGTTTTCCGACACCGAAGAGCTGGCCGCGCTCGGCGGCGTGATTCGGTATCCCTCGCGCATCCGGTGCGCCACCCTGGCCTGGACGGCGTTCGAGGAAGGTCTGGAAGGCTCCTGAGCCCGGGTAGCTACCGGAGGTCGCGTACCGGAGGCGACAGGCCCAGGTAGCGCCGGATCACGCGCCTGCCGCCGTTCAACGCCCGGTACAGGGCGGGCGCGTTCCGGGCGAGTACACGTCCCGTGCACAGCCCACGCTCCGGGGCGCTCGCGGAGGCCAGCGTTCCGGGCAGCGCGTCGAGGAAAGAGTGCAGCTCCCCGGCCAGCCCCCCGAGTTCCCCCGGCGAACAGACGTAGAGGGTGGAGGTGTAGTCGTACCCGGCGAACGGTTCGCCCCCGCCGGGGAGATCCAGGCCGTCTACTATCAGGGGGAGGCCGTCGCGTGTGATGCGCGTTCTGGCACATAGGCGGTCGAAGGCGAAACGCTCACCCCGGGAGATACGCCCGGCGGAGTGGGCTTCCCACGTGATCAGGGTCGAGCCAGCGGAGAGGCGAAACTCGTTCTCGGACTGATAGTGCGAGCCCGCGAACGGGATCAGGTGGTGCGGCAGATATTCCAGGCACGCGCCATCCTCCACGTGGAAGAGGGCGTGCTGGCTCGCCGGCGGGCCCCGATAGATACGGTTCGCGCCCTGGCTCAGGAGGGTGGCGGAGGAGCCGGGGCCGAGGTTTATCTGCATCTCGTAGGCGTCCCCGCCGAGCACGCCGCCGGCGGGGTTCGTGATCTGGAGCTCCGCCGTCCCGTCCTGCCCGGGGTGATTGGCCCACACCGGACCGAATGGCGCGCTCCAGTAGCGGTCCCGCAGCGCGGTGCGATCCCCTCGTTGCGCGAGCTCCAGGCGCAGCTCGCCGCGCTGGCCGACTCTAGTGATCGTGGGCGTGGTCGTGCTCATGGCTGCCGTCTCCCCGGATGGTGGACTCGGCCGGGATCCACTCGCGCTCGTCTACGGCGGCTCGGATCCAGTCGGCTATCTCGGGGACACCGTCTCCGTGTAGCACCGCCGCCGGTATCGTCGGGGCGTCTCCGCGTAGCTCGTGTGCATCGTGTTGCATCACTGATACATCAGCACCGACGAGCGGGGCGAGGTCGGTCTTGTTTATAACGAGAAGCTCCGAGCGGGTCACGCCGGGGCCGCCCTTGCGCGGTACCTTCTCGCCGCCGGCGACGTCCACGACGTAGATCGAGGCGTCAACAAGCTCCGGCGAGAACGAAGCCGCCAGGTTGTCGCCGCCGCTCTCGACGAGGATGAGATCCAGGCCCGGCAGGTCCACCTCTAGTCCCTCGATCGCCTCCAGGTTCACCGAGACGTCGTCGCGGATGGCGGTGTGCGGGCAGCCGCCGGTCTCCACGCCCACGACCCGGCCTTCCGGCAATACGGCGGCCTTTTGCAGGGCCTCGGCGTCCTCGCGGGTGAAGATGTCGTTGGTGACGGCAGCGATCTCGTACTCCCCCGAGAGCCTGCGGCAAAGCTCGGCCACGAGCGCCGTCTTGCCGGAGCCTACCGGGCCACCCACACCTATCCTGAGTGCTGCTTTCTTGCCCTCCCGCGCACTCACGAGACGAACAGCCTTACTCTCTGACGCTCGTGCTGCATCGAGCGCGCGTCCACCAGTGGTGCGAATGTGTACATGTCCTCTACCTCCAGTCGTTCGCTGTCCTGTACCGCTGTCTGTATTTTCCCGCGAAGCTCGAAGAGCACGCGTTGGGCGGCGCCGCCGCCGAGTGGGATCAGCTTCTGTCCCGCGGCGACCAGCGCGGCGGCGCTCGCGTACAGATACGCGTGGAGCGCCTCCTCCACCCCGGTCCCGAGCGCCCGGGCCGCCACCCCGTGGGCCACGGCGAGGCTGCCGGGCGTGCCGCCCTCCCGCGAGAGCCCGGCGAACTCCCGGAGCAACTCATCCTCCACCCCGAGCGCCACGACGCTGGCCGCAAACCTCCGGCCCGTTGCGGCGCTGGCCTGCCGCAGCTCGCGGGTCGGCCTGGTCGCCGCGAGCAGGCGGTCTGCGTGTACCAGCTCCTCCGAAGAGCCCGCCGTGCGGGCGGCCCGCAGCGCGACGCAGTCCGAGGTCGCCATCGGCTCCAGATGCAGGCTCACGGCCCGTGCCAGGTGCTCCTTTCCCTCTAGCTCCCCGGCCGCCTGGAAGGCTTCGAGGCCGAGGGAGTGGGCGAAGGCTCCGGTGGGGAAGGCGGAGTCCGAGATCTGGAGCAGCCCGAGCAGCGCCTGCGGGTTCAGGCTACCCACTAGAAAAGGAAGTACCGCTGGTTCATGGAGATCTCGGAGGCCGGCTCGCAGGTTATGTACTCGCCGTCCACCTGGACCTCGTAGGTCTCCGGGTCCACCTTCACCTCCCCGACGTAGTCGTTGTGGATCATGTCCGACTTGCCAAGGGAACGGGTATTCCGCACCGGGGCGAGGCGCGTGCCCAGCCCGAGCCGCTCTGTGAGGTCGCTCTCCGCCGCCTGCCGGGAGACGAAGGTGAGGCTCGTGGCGTGCTTGACCTTGCCGAAGGAGCCGAACATCGGGCGGGAGAGTACGGGCCCGGGGCTCGGGACTGAGGCGTTCGGGTCTCCGAGCATGGCCTGCGCCACCAGGCCGCCCTTTATGACGTAGGATGGCTTCACGCCGAAGAACGCCGGCTGCCACACCACGAGGTCGGCCATCTTGCCCTCCTCGACGGAGCCCACGTGCTCGGAGATTCCGTGGGTTATGGCCGGGTTTATGGTGCATTTTGCGAGGTAGCGCTTCACGCGGTGGTTGTCTTGGTAGTGGGTGTCCTCGGGTAGGTGGCCGCGCTGGCGCTTCATCTTGTCCGCCGTCTGGAAGGTGCGCTGCCACACCTCGGCCGCCCGGCCCATCGCCTGCGAGTCCGAGGACATCATCGAAAGCGCCCCGATGTCGTGCAGCACGTCCTCGGCGGCGATGGTCTCGGCCCGGATGCGGCTCTCGGCCAGCGCCACGTCCTCAGCGACGTTGGGGTTGAGGCTGTGGACGACCATCACCATCGGCACGTGCTCGTCCACGGTGTCGGTGGTGTAGGGGCGGGTCGGGGAGGTCGAGCTCGGCAGCACGTTCGGCAGCCCGGCGAGCGCCATGATGTCCGGCGCGTGGCCGCCGCCCGCGCCCTCGGTGTGGAAGGTGTGGATGGTACGGCCCTCGAAGGCGGCGGCCGTGTCCCCGACGAAGCCCGCCTCGTTCAGGCTGTCGGTGTGGATCGGGACCTGCATGTCGGTCTCGTCGCCGACGGAGAGGCAGGTGCGGATCGTCTGCGGCGTGGCGGCCCAGTCCTCGTGCAGCTTGAGGCCGCAGGCCCCGGCGGCGACCTGCTCGCGCAGGGCCTCGGGGCGCGAGGAGTTGCCCTTGCCGAAGAAGCCCAGGTTCAGCGGCACCTCGTCGGCGAACTCCAGCATCCGGGACATGTTCCACTCGCCGGGGGTCGTGGTGGCCGCCACGGAGCCCGTTACGGGGCCGGTGCCGCCGCCGAGGCGGGTGGTTATGCCGGAGGCCAGGGCGTGCTCGGCCTGCTGGGGCTCGACGAAGTGGACGTGCGGGTCAACGCCGCCCGCGGTGACGATGGATCCCTCGCCCGCGAGAACGTCGGTGGAGGCCCCGATCTTTATGGTCACGCCCTCCATCGTGTCGGGGTTGCCGGCCTTGCCTATGCCGGCGATGAGGCCGTCCTTTATCCCGACGTCCGCCTTCACTATCCCTGAGTGATCCAGCACGAGCACGCCGGTCAACACCAGGTCCACGGCACCCTCGTCGCGGGTCGCGGTGCCCTGGGCCATGCCGTCGCGGATGGTCTTGCCGCTGCCGAAGACCGCCGCCTCGCCGTACACGGTCTTGTCCTCTTCCACCTCTACGATGAGCTCGGTGTCGGCCAGGCGCACCCTGTCGCCCGTGGTCGGCCCGATCTGTTGGGCGTGCTGCCGCCTGTCTTGCCGGGCCATTAGCCGTCCTCCCTTATGAAGCCCTGTTCCCGGGCGCTCCGCAACGCCGCCTCCTTGACCTGCGGGTCGTCCAGCGGGCCCTCCACGAGGCCGTTGAAGCCGTGTACCACCCGGTTTCCGGCGAAGGCTGCGAGCTCCAGGTCGTGCTCGTCGCCCGGCTCGAAGCGCACGTAGGAGCCCCCATGCAAGTTGAGGTGCATACCGTACGCTTTCTCGCGGTCGAAGGAGAGCGCCTTGTTCGCCTCGAAGAAATGGTAGTGGCTGCCGACCATTACGGGCCGGTCGCCGGTGTTGGTCACGCTCAGGCTCACGGTCTCGCGGTCGGTGTTGAACTCCAGGTAGCCCTCTTTTGGCATGGACTCACCAGGTATCATGCGTATCTCCTCGGGTTATTTGCCGTTTTTGAATGATTCAGGTGATCGGGTTGCGGACGGTTACGAGTTTCGATCCTGTCGGGAAGGTGGCCTCGATCTGGATCTGGCTCACCATCTCCGGAACCCCGTCCATCACGTCCTCGCGCGAAAGGATGTTCGCGCCGAGGCTCATAAGCTCGGATACGCTCTTACCATCGCGCGCGCCTTCTAAGATGTCGGCGGAGATGATCGCCTCCGCCTCCGGGTAGTTCAGCTTCAGTCCCCGCTCCCACCTCTTGCGGGCAACCTCCGCCGCGGTAAAGATCATGAGCTTCTCTTGCTCCCTGGGCGAGAGCTGCATGGCGCCCCTTTCCGGTCCTCGCGCAGCGACCTGCGTAACCTGCATACCATCCGCGTACTATTATCAGAGCGGTAAGTACCCGGGACACCAGCCGGCTAATCCGAAGAATTCAAATAGGAGAGGCCGCGCGAGTCAGAATCCACGTTGATGTATGACCGATGCGTGGATCATGGCGGACCGGGAAAGCTACGGTACGGGTCTGTAACCGGCCCGGATAGGCAAGCGTCGACGATAAAGCCACTCGGAGGAGGGAAGCGGAGATGCGTTATAGGAAATTGGGTTCATCGGATCTGGAGGTCTCGGAGATAGCTCTGGGCTCCTGGCTCACGTACTCGGGCGGTGTGGAGTTCGATCAGACGGAGGCCTGTACGGAGGCGGCCTTCGAGGCCGGCATCAACTTCTTCGACACCGCCAACGTCTACGGCAGGGGCGCGGCCGAGGAGGCGTGGGGCAAGATACTCTCGAAGAGGCCCCGCGACTCCTACGTGCTGGCAACCAAGGTCTGGGGCCAGATGTCCGACGACCCCGCGGAGAAGGGACTTTCAGCGGACCAGATAGGTAAGCAGATAGACGCCTCGCTCAGACGGCTACAGACCGACTACGTGGACCTCTACCAGGCCCACCGCTTCGATACGGGCGTGCCCATAGAGGAGACCATCGAGGCCCTGCAGCAGGTCGTCGAGAGCGGCAAGGCCCGCTACCTGGGCTTCAGCGAGTGGACGCCGGAGCAGATCCAGGCCGCGATAGACATTGCGGGCCCCGACCTCTTCGTCTCGAGCCAGCCCCAGTACTCCATGCTGTGGCAGGCTCCGGAGGCTGAGGTGTTCCCCCTGACCCAGGAGAACGGCCTCTCCCACATAGTGTGGTCGCCGCTCGCCCAGGGTCTTTTGACCGGCAAGTACCGCCCCGGCGAGCCCCTGCCCGCGGACTCCCGGGCGGCCAACGAGTCCATGAACGAGTCCATGAGCGTCGTAATGAGCGACGAGGCCCTACAAGCCGTGCAGAGGTTACTACCGGTAGCAGAGGACGCCGGGCTTACGATGCCCGAGCTCGCGCTGGCGTGGGTGCTGCGCCGGACGGAGCTCGCATCGGCGATCATCGGGGCCTCGCGGCCCGAGCAGGTGCACGCGAACGCGGCGGCTTCCGGGGTCGAGCTATCCCGTTCCACCCTCGACGCCGTAGACGAGGCGCTCGGCGACGCGCCGATGAAGGGCCAGACGCTGGCTCCACTGGCTAAAGAGGGCGTGCTACACAGAGAGTAGCGAGAGAGCCAGGCTAGCTTGAGCTAGCCCGGTATGTAAGTGTATGCAAGCGTATGGAAGCGGCGGCGGCTATCCCGGCTGTCGCCGCTTTTGCGCCGGTAGCTTGATGGGGTGATCCAGCCACGGAGTTGTGAGCTACCTGGTGGAACGTCCACGAGCCCGGTATCGTGCACGAGTTGTTTCTCTATTTCTCGACGCGAGGCTCGTCGTGGCTCGCGGCTACTTCTTCTCGTCACCTAGGATGGAGTAGATCTCGTCTATGAGAGCCTGGCGCTTTTCGGGCGGTAGGTCGCGGGGGTGGATGGTCTGCTTGTCGGACTGGAGGTTCCTCAACTCCGCCTCTTCGGAGAGGTACTGGTCTATCAGCCGTACTATGGCGTCTACCTTCTCGCGGGGTAGACCGTCGCCGCCGCGGGTAAGCCTGCTCCACATCTGTCGCTACCTCCCTCTTGGCCCCTCTTGGCGTGGCCCTCGTCACGGATTATACCAACCCGCGCGCACCGGCCCGCCGGAGAGGCGTACCCCGCTATGACGCAGAGCTCCTAGGCCAGATTGCCCCATGATTTACCAGAGAAGCTCTAAAGCTCTAGACGCGGCCGGAGGCGGAGGCCCTGCGGAAGACCCGTTGCTTTGAGGGCCGGAAGGCTCCGGTCTTCCAGGAGTAGGTCGTGATCCCCATATCTTGCTCCGTGGTCTCTACGAGGTTGAAGCTGGACGGCCTGCCGGCCCTGACGCGGTTGGAGATGGTGCCGGCGGTCGAGATCACGAGCCCGGGCGCCGTCTCCTCCAGGCTTTCCAGGGTGTGGATGGCCTCCTGATGGTCGTGGCCGCACAGCACGAGCTCGGCTCCGAGCTCCGAGAACGAGCGCAGCGCCTCTTTGGTGTTCGCGAGGCCGTGGCGTCCGGTTCTCTCGCCCTTGACCGGGTTGTGGTGGATCATGACGATGCGCGCCGCATCCGGGTCCGCCTTCTCGAAAGCTTTTGCAACCTCCTCGACGTCCCGGCGCTTGACGTGCCCGATGACGCCGAGGTCCCTGAAGCGGCGGGTCAGCGAGCCCCGGCTTATGCCGTGCGCCGTGTTGATCCCGGCTATAACCGCGCCGGGCACCTCCAGTGTCGGGCTGAGGTCCTTCGATATGTAGCGGAAATACCGGGAGTACTTGAACTCGTGGGCCTGGCGTCCGAATAGCCCTAGGTTGCGGGCGACGGCCCCGAGCCACCGGATGTCGTGGTTGCCGGGTATGACCAGCACCGGCGCGATCTCCCGCATCCGCTCCAGATAACTCCGGGCTTGCTCGAACTCCGGGGCCGAGCACCGCTGGGTGAGATCCCCGGAGACGGCTATCGCGTCGGGCGTGAGCCCCCGGACGCTCTCCTCCATGCAGTCTAGCTGCTCGGATACCGAGGGCCTGCCGAAGTGCAGGTCGGAGGTGTGGACTATCCGCGTCACAGAGACCGATTCTAACCGAAGCGCCGCGTCTCCGGTGAGACGAGCGATAACCCTCCTCCGGTTTCCTCCGGTTACGTCTCTTCCAAGAACCCCGAGAGCGCGGCGCTGAACTTCCCGGGGGACTCCAGGTTGGAGAGGTGACCGGCCTCGGAGAGCACGACGTGGCGGGAGTCCGGTATCGCGTCGGCCATGCCGGCCATCGTCTCCGGAGGGGAGAGGGCGTCTTCCTCGCCCCCGACGACGAGGGTGGGCACGCGTATCTCCCCGAGCAGCGGCGTGGAGTCCGGGCGCTCGCGCAGGGCCCCGAGCGCGGCGACCACCCCGTCGGGGGAGCTATCCAGCATCATCTGCTGAACCCGCTCGACGGTCTGTGGGCTCTCGCGGCGGGTGTGCTCCGAGAGCAGCCGCTCGGTGAGCAGGCCCGGTAGTATCCCGACCCCGCTCTCGGCTATGAGTGCGGCGGTCTCGTTGCGGCCCCGGCGGGCCTCCTCGGTGTCCGGGGCGGCGTTGGTGTCGGCGAGGATGAGGCCGGAGATCCGCTCGGGGAAGCCGCGCAGCGCGGCGAAGGCCACGTAGCCGCCCATCGAGATGCCGCCGAGCACGACCCGCTCCAGACCCAGACGGTCGAGCAGCTCCCGCAGGGCCTCGGCGTAGTAGCCCATCTCCGGCACCGCCGGGACCGGCTCGGAGGCGGCCCGGCCGAAGCCCGGGTAGTCCGGCAGGATCACACGCCGCGACTCCGCTAGCGCCTCTAGCTGAGGCTCCCACATCCCGCCGTGCAGCGGGAAAGCGTGCAGCAGGACGAGCGGGTCTTTGGAGCCTCCGTATCCGGTGCCCCCGCCTTCTGGGACGTGTTCCGTATAGGGCATCCGTCTCCCCCCGGTCGGAGCGTTATCCGACATCTTTACCTCCCGTATCTTCCTGCGTTGCTCTTGGTGGATCTTGCTGGTTTCATTCTTCCCCTCTAGGCCCCGATGTACTCTAGAATGCCTGTCCTATGAGGCTACTCTACACGCTGGCGCTCGTCGGGGTAACGATGGTGTGGGGCTGGACGTTCGTGGTGGTGCAGGATGCCATAGCGGTGTACGGCCTGTTCGCGTTTCTGGCGGTGCGCTTCGGGCTCGCGGCGGTTGCGATGTCCCCATTCTTCCGCCGGATGACGCGCCGCACGCTCGCCGTCGGTGGCGGAATCGGGGTGGTGCTCGCGCTCTCGTACCTCTCCCAGACCGCGGGCCTGCTGTATACGACGCCGACCAACGCCGGGCTCATCACCGGCCTGTTCGTCGTGTTCGCTCCTATAATGGACCGCCTCCTCTTCGGGGTACGGATCTCACGCCAGATCGGACTGGCCATAGCCGCGAGCGTCTTGGGCCTCTTGTTTTTGGCGGGCGGGAGCCCGACCGAGGCGCGGCTGGGGGACGCTCTGGTACTCCTGTGCGCCGTCGCGCTCGGCACCCACATAGCACTGCTCTCGCGCTACTCCCGGGAGTTCGACGCCTCGGGGCTCGCGGCGGCGCAGATGCTCTCGGTGGCGGTGATCTTCCTGGTCGCGTGGCCCCTTTTCGAGCCCGTTACCCTGCCACCCGGCGAGGTGGTGTTCGCGCTGCTTTTGACCGGGCTCGTCGCCTCTGCCGGGGCGTATTACATCCAGACCAGCGTGCAGCGTCACATACCGGCGGCCCGCGCGGCCATCGTCCTCACGATGGAGCCGGTGTTCGCCGCCTTCTTCGGCTACTGGCTCGCCGGAGACCGGCTGAACGCCGTGCAACTCGCGGGCGCGGCGCTCGTGCTCTCCGCTCTGGTGGTGGGGGAGATCCTGCCGGTGCTGCGGCGGGAGCGCAAGAAACCTTCGAAATCCTCGAAATCCTAGAAAACCTCTAGAAAGCCTCCAGAAGAAACCTGAGCGATCCCGCTCGCCCGAGATGCTCGCTATCCTGGCGTTTTCCCGCGTGTTTGATCCGGATCACAGACCTGGATCACACCCCGTTTGAATGTCTCCTCTCTTGTCGGTAGCTTGCAAATGGTACTGAGAAGCATGTGCAATAAAAACCACCGGTGCGCACGATGCAGGGGGTAGAGTCCCCGGACTCCGGGGCGCGCCGGAGAGACGGGAGGTAGGTTTTGGCGGAGGCGAGGCTGTTGCGGGCGCCGGTTCTACTGGCGGCGCTTCTTGCGCTCTTGCTCGTGGCGGGTTGCGGGCAGAGCGCGGTCCAGGACACGAGTCAAGAATCGAGCCAGGAGGCAGCTGCGGAGGAGAGCACTACCGGGGCCGGGGAGATGGGTCAGACGAGCGCCGCGAGTGAGGCTGGTGGGACGACCTCCGGAGGTCCGGGGACGATGTCCGGCACCACGGGAGAAAGCACGAGCGCGGAGGGTGACTCGGGGCTATCCGCCGTCACCGGGGCTTACTCGGCGGCCCAGGAGGAGATCGAGGAAGCCGGTGGGGAGAAGGTGGTCGACGGGTACAGGGTCGGCTACATCGTCGAGGACGCGGAGAGCTGGTGGGAAGGCGAGCCGGGTAACCTGCGGTGGCGCGAGCCGGCCCCGGACGAGACCAACCACATAGAGATACTCCCCTACGACCGTGAGAGCGGGCAGTTCGTCCCGTACATGGATGTCAGGTTGACCGTGCTCGACGAGTCGGGCGAGGCTGTGGACCGGCACGATCTCGGCTTCTACTGGTCGACTTTCAAGCACTACTCCAACAACTTCAGCGTCCCCGAGACCGGCACCTACACGCTGCGTGCCGAGCTACAGGCCCCGGACTTCTACGGCCGCCACCAGCTGGAAGGCAAGAGCCGGGAACAGAGCAAGGTATTCACAGAGCCCGTGACCGTGGAGTTCGAAGGTGTCGAGATAGGCGGCTAGCAGAGCGGGGAGAGGGGAGAAAAGAGGAATATAGCCACATAGCCACAGACTCCGCCGGGGTCCGCGACCATCGCGGGGTCCGGCGGAGCTTTATCCGATTTTGGCTGAGTTTAGCCGAGCAGCTTGCCCTTCTTGCCGCTCTCGGTGTCCTGGTTGCGGCGGTGGAGATAGGCGCCGCCGTAGCGGACGGCGACGAAGCCGAGGATGATGAGCGCCAGGAAGCCTATGGTGAGGAGCTCGAAGTACTGGTCGAGGACCCGCTGTATCGTGGGTCCGAAGAAGAAGACCGCGGCCCCGATGGCGAAGAAGCGGAGGCCGCGGCCGATCACGGAGGCCACGACGAAGCGTTTGAAGTTTACCCGGGCGAGGCCGGCGGTGATGGTAAAGACCTTGAACGGGACCGGGGTCATCGCGGCGGCGATAACGGCCCAGGCGTCGTAGCGCCGGTAGAGACCGGAGGCCGCGTCGAGCCTCTCTTGCTTGAAGAGCCGCTCGGCTATCGGGCGGCCGCCCTTGAGGCCGATCAGGTAGCCGAGCATCGCGCCGAGCACCGAGCCCACCGTACAGATTGCGGCGTACCACAGCGCGGACTCGGGCTTTCCGACGGCCATCGCTATGAGGAGCGGGTCCGGCGGTAGCGGGAAGAAGCTCGACTCCCAGAAGGCGAACACGAACAGCGCCGCCAGCGCGTAGGGGGAACCGGCGAAGGAGATCATCCAGTCTACGGCGGCGTGTACGAGCTCCAACTTCTCACTGCTTTCCTGGTGGTTACTCCGGGTCTTTTTAGATCTTGCGAGCTTACGAGCCTCTAAAAGCCTCTACAAGGGCAAGAGTATAAACCACGCCGCGCCCGGCGCTACCGGTGCGGGACCTACCGCCGCTCGTGGCGGTCGAGTATGGCGCGCAGCGCCTCGACCTCGTGCTCTTCGAGCCGGGGCCCCGCTCCGGGCTCCGTGGCATCTCCGAGCTCTCTGGAGTCTGCGGGCCCGGTCTGCCGGGAATCCAGACCGACGAGTACGGAAGAGATGGAGGCGATGAAGTACGAGAAGATCCCGACGGCGTAGAGCATGAGCGAGAAGGCCAGGACGCGGCCGCCGGCGGTAACAGGCTCTATCCCGCTGCCGACCGTGGTCATCGTGGTTGCCGCCCACCACAGGGCGTCTCCGAAGTCCTCGATCCGGCTCCGGGGCGCGCCAGCCTCCAGGATAAAGACCAGCGCCGCCCCTATGAACACCACCAGCGCCGAGATTATGGCGAGCTGCCCGAGCCGGCGGCGCTTGAGGAGCACGAGCGCGGCCCCCGACCCCCGGCCGCCGAAGACCAGCAGCCGGAACACTGGCAGGGCGCGGGTTGCTCGCAGGACCCGCGCCAGCCGCAGGAACTTCAGGAAGGGCACGAGGACGGTAAGCGCGTCGAGCCAGTGGCGGCGCAGGTAGCGGCGCTTGTCCGGGGCGAGGACGAACTTCACGACGAACTCCGTCAGGAACAGCGCCCACAGCGCCCAGCCGAGCACGGCGAGCCGTCCCCGCCACGGCTCCCCGACCTCGCCGCCGAGCTCTATCAGGGCCAGCAATAAGAGCGCCAGGGAGGCGAGCGCGAGCGGCACGTCCGTGTAGCGGTCGAGCCGCTCCCGTAGCTCTTCCCTGTCGGTCCAGACTCCCGGCTCTTCCTCTGTGTCGTTTCCCGTTCTCATGTTTCTCTCCGTTATCCGCCCGCAACTCGCCCGCAACCTGGCGAGAACGGTACACCATGCAAAGGGGCGGAGGCGGTACCGGGGTCGATGCGGAGTACGAAGCCAAACGCTAATCTCCCCCGGTAATCGGCGAGATCTCCGCCGATTACCGGGGGAGAAGAGAACCCTTCAAACCCTTCACAGGGTTTTCAGAGGTTACGGGGGGTGTTACAGGAGGTTGCCAAGGGTCGACTGCAGGTCACCCAGGTTGGAGAACTCCTGCTTGTCCACGCCCTTGATCTGGTCCACTACCTCCTGCGGCGCGCCGTTTTCTTCGGCCTTGGAGGCTACCTCGTCCTTCTGGGCCGGAAAGTTCAGGTCTCCGACGTACTTCTGCAGGTCGTCCGGGTTCAAGTTTCCACCTAGTGCCATGCTCCTACCTTTCCCGAGCTTGCTTAGGGTCTTCCACGTCGGAGCCACGTTACCCGGGGACTTGCCACGACAAACCTCTCCTGGATTTTCCCGTCTCTCCGGCCTACCCCGGGTAGACTCTGGACGGAACAGAAGAAACATAAAGAGACGGAAGAGGGAGCAAGAGAAAGCAGAGGAGGCGCGATGGCCCGCACGCTAGAAGTACCGGAGTACGAGGTACACGCGGGGGTGGATCTCGACCCCGCCCGTACGGCCTTGATAGTCGTGGACATGCAGAACGACTTCGTGAAGGACGGCGGCGCGCTACAGGTGCCCGACGCGGAGGCCACGATACCCCGAATACGGGAGCTACTCGAAAAGGCCCGCGCATCCGGCGCGAGGGTGGTCTTCTCGCAGGACACCCACGACGAGGGCGACCCGGAGTGGGAGATCTGGCCCGAGCACGCCCGCAAGGGCTCCTGGGGCCACCGGATAGTCGAGGAGCTAGCACCGCGCGGCGACGAGACCGTGATCCAGAAGGTCCGCTACGACGCCTTCTACGGCACTCACCTGGACCATTTTCTAAGGCTCTGGGGCGTGGAGTCGCTCGTGATCTGCGGCACCGTCGCCAACATCTGTGTCCACTACACCGCCGCGAGCGCCGCCCTGCGCTGGTACGACGTGGTGATACCCCGGGACGCCACGAGCGCCCTCCACCCGTTCGACCTGGAGACGAGCCTGCGGCAGACCGCTTTCCTGTTCGCCGGCAGGATCACCGAGAGCGCGGGTGTGAGGCTCTAGCGGGGGCGGTGCGGGCGTAGGACAAACACGGAGCGTTGACAGCGGGACGTTACAGGCATATATTCCCGGTCTGTAAGCAGGGGAGTAGCCGCCCGCGATTCTCGAATCGTACTACCGAGTAGCGCGGGAGCGGCCGGTCGTCAATACGGAGTGTGGGGTAGTTCCAGCTCCCGGTCGGTCGCGGGCGAGGGTGTGGCCTTGAGCTCATCAAGGTGCATCCGGCGCGACGGGCGAGACCACGACGTGTCCAGTGCTGGTCGTGGTGAGACGTGGCGAGGTCTGGTGAAATCCCCGGCTGTCATCCGCGGCCTCTCCTCGAAAGGAGTAGGGCCATACTCGGTATCGAATGTATAACGCGTAAGGTGTATGAGACGTGTGAGGCATATCCTGTGCCCCGGTGGGCAGGGGACTCGGCCCCCGGAAGGAGGCTTCGCTAGATGGACTTTCTAAGCGGGGAGCTTCTGGTCCGGTTCCTGGGGATCGTGGCTATAGACTTGATCCTCTCCGGCGATAACGCGGTGGTGATCGCGCTGGCCGTCCGCAATCTGGAGGGCAAAACCCGTAGACGGGCGATCTTCCTCGGCACCTTCGGTGCGGTCGCCTTGAGGCTCCTTTTCGCCGCCGTGGTAACGTTTCTACTCCAGATACCGTTCCTGCAGGTCGCGGGCGGTCTGCTCCTGTTGTGGATAGCCTGGAGGCTCGTGGCCGACAACCACTCCGAGCACGAGGATGTCTCCGCCGGCACGAACATCTGGCAGGCGGTCAGGATAATCATCGTGGCCGATGTGGTGATGTCGCTGGATAACGTGGTCGCGCTGGTCGGGGTCTCGGGCGGGAACCTGTGGTTACTCCTGTTCGGCATCGCGCTAACCATCCCGCTAATAATCTACGGCAGCCAGCTACTCTCTAACCTGATGAACCGTTTCGGCTGGATCGTGTACGCCGGGGCCGGGGTGCTCGTGTTCGTGGCGGTGGAGATGGTCTTCAAGGACCGTGTGATAGCTGGCCTCACCGGCGAGACGCTACACCTGCTGGAACGCCCGATAGCCCTCGTCGCCGCGCTGGCTTTCGTCGCTGCGGTCTGGGTCTGGAGCTCGCGCCGTTCGAGAGGCTCCAAGGGAGGCGCGGACCGCGTTAGCTAGAGCCGGCTTCGTGGAGCCGTCTCTGGCGCGCCAATCCGGATCTACTGCTCCCAGTAGACGACCCGCCCGTCTCTGGAGGAGACGAACTGCACGCCGCCGTCCTGGGAGACGACGATTATGAGGACGCCCGGCAGCGCGCCCGCCAGGCGGTAGGCGGAGCGGTGTCGGGTGCCGCCGTCCTCGGAGGCCTCCTCCCGGAGCTCCGCGCCTTCGAGGTCGAGGGCCTGCCAGACCGTGCGCACCTCGGGCAGGTTGCCGGAGATCTCGGCCCCGAAGCCGAGCAGCTCGTGGTGCTTGTCCATTACCACCGCGCCGTCGGCCGCGGCCAGCCCGGCGATAAGGTGCGCTATCTCGAAGAGGCCCTCGTCCAGGGTGGCTATCTCGCCGTCTGTGGTGGTCTCGAACTCCTCCCAGCGTACGGGTCCGGGGTCTTCGGGCGACTCCAGAGCGTGGATACGGGCCATCCGGTTCATCAGGCCCACGGTGAGGTCCCGGAAGCGGACGGTAGGATCTCCCGCTTCGAACGGGTACTTGACCTCCATGTAGGGGTTCTCCCCGCACAGATCGCCCGTCATGTCCCGGGGGATGAAGATCAGGGTCCCCCCGTGCCGGGACTCCCGGGCCACCGAGATGACGCGCTTTAGCTTGCGCTCAGCTATCCTGCGGTCGAGCTCCGGCTCCAGGGGAGGCCACGCCTCGCCCAGGGACCGGAGCGCCTCCTCCCGCGCCTCCTCGTGCAGCGCGACGAACTCTGCTCTTAGGCCGTGAAACTCGGCCTGCAGCCACTCCGACTCGAAGAGATCCACCTGGGAGCCGGTCAGCCTGCCGGCCTCTAGCTTGCCTACGAGCTCGTGACCCTTGCGGGCCTCTATGCTGCCGGGCGCTATGACGTGGACCGTGGGGACGGGGGGCAGCGCGGCGCCAACCCTTCTACCTCCGTGGGAGTCCCGCATCCAGCGCGGCCCGGTCTGTAGCAGACCCCAGATCCTGAGCCCGTCCTCCTCATCCAGCCTTACCCCGATCATGGACCGGTGGAACTCGGCGGCGACCGAGAGGCGCTTCAGCTCCCGGGCGTTGAACGGCCTCGGGTCCGGGAACTCCAGCCTGTGCAGGCCGTCCGGCGGACCTCCGGACGTGTCGAAAAGCCCAGGGTCGGCGAGGATAGCCCGGAAGGCGACCTCCTGTTCCTCTTCCCGCAGGAGGCTCGCCTGGTAACAGCCCGAGAGCAGCGCCCCGAGCACCGCCTCGTCGAGACCCGGGTGCCCGGGCCCGCAATACACGCCCTCTATCGGGGTCTCTCCCCAGTTCTCCCTTACGAACCGGGTGAGGTCTCCGGGGTATGCGTGCAGCGCTTCCCCGGCGAGCGGCGAGCGGTATTCGTCTATAGACATTCTGCCTCTCTGCCTCCTGCTCGGCTCTCTCCGGTCGCGCCGAGTATAACCCGGCCCGCCGGAGGTTCGGGTGCCACCTCGAGCCGGTTTTGACACCCGTTTGGGGTTCAAATACTATCAATGGGCGACGGCGCGGGCCGTCTCCGGGACGGACGAGCCCCGGCGGATGACGGGGTTTCAAAAGGGAGGTAGCTAGGATGAGCCAAGAGCAAACCGGAGGCGGGCGGATCATAACCCTGGACCGGAATAGCCCGCCGATGATGTTCAACGCGGGGGACGGGTTTCACTACGAGAAGCTCCCGGAAGGGACACGGGTGGTGTATCCGAAAGACCCCGTGCCCCCGCTCGAAGACCCGAACGCCGCCATCGAGCGGGCGCTCCTGGAGCCGCTGGGGATGGAGCCGCTGCACGAGCTCCTCTACCCCGGCATGAAGTTGACCATCGTCTTCGACGACGTGTCCTGTCCGCTGCCGCCGATGAAGCCGCCGGACAACCGTCAGCTCGTCATAGAGAAGGTTCTCGAGAAGGCCTCCGCGAAGGGTGTCGAGGATATAAACCTGATCGCGGCTCTCGGGCTGCACCGGCGCATGACTGAGAAAGAGCTGCGCTGGGCGCTGGGGAAGAAGATCATGTCCGGCTACTACCCCGAACGCCTGTACAACTACGACGCCGAGGACCCGGAAGGCAACACGGTCATCGGGCACACCGAGCGCGGCGAGGAGATCCGCATCAGCCGCCGGGCCGCGGAGAGCGATCTCGTCGTGTACGTGAACATCAACCTCGTAACCATGAACGGCGGCCACAAGTCGGTCCACACCGGCATCTCGCCGTACTCCTCCATCCGGCACCACCACAACGCCGAGACACTGAGCAACGCCCGCTCGCTGATGGACCCGCCGAACTCGGCGCTGCACGGGTCGGTGAACCGGATGGGAGAGATACTGGAGGAGCAGGTCAAGGTCTTCCACATCGAGACGACCCTGAACAACGAGGCCTTTCCGGGAGCGTTCGACTTCCTCTCCAAGCCAGAGCCCGAGTGGGGGCCCATTACGAAGGCGAACTTTCTGGCGAACCACAAGGCGACGCAGCTAATGCCGCGAGCCGCCGCCCGCAAGGTCTTCCAGTCTATCGTCGCCCCGCACGCGATGACCAGCGTGCAGGCCGGGGCCACCGACCCGGTCCACGAGGAGACGATGGGGCACCTGCACCATCAGCAGGTCGTGCGGGTCGAGGGGCAGTCCGACGTGCTGCTGCTCGGCGTGCCCTACGTCGGGCCGTACAACGTGAACTCCATAATGAACCCGATCCTGGTCCACAACTACGTGCTCGGCTACCTGTTCAACCTCTACAAGGGCAAGCCGCTCGTGCGGGAGGGCGGGGTCATCATAGCCACCCACCCCGTGCCGAACGAGTTCGACGACAAGGCCCACCCGAGCTATCGGCTCTTCTTCGAGGAGGTTCTGGCCGAGACGACCGACCCGCACGAGGCTGAGCGGCGCTTCGAGAAGGATTACATATACGACCCCTGGTACAGGACGCTGTACCGCAACGCCTACGCGTACCACGGCTGGCACCCGTTCACGACCTGGCAGTGGGGGACCCACGCCCTGGACCACCTCGGCGGCGTGGTCTTCGTGGGCGGCGATCCCTACACGACCTCGCGCATGGGCTACAAGCGGGCCGACACCATCCGGGAGGCGCTTGCCATGTCCGAGGACAAGGTCGGTAGCTCGCCGAGCATTACCTACATGCACATACCGCCGCTGTTTCTGGCCGAGGTGGTCTGACCGGATTCGCGGCGTGGTTGGGGACGGTTCACAGCGGGTATCCCTGAGTCAGACGAGACCGAGGAGGAACAGGTGAGCGTACGGGATCAGGAACGCAAGGAGCGCCAGGCCATACAGCGGGCGAATCAGGTCGAGCGCAGGATCCGGGAGCGGGAGCGCCAGGCCGACAAGCGTTCTGAGGAGGTCATAAGGAGGATCGAGAAGGGCGACACGACCCCGCGTGAGCTGCCCGGCAAGAGGGAGGACTCCGTCGGATCCATCGGCAACATGGGCTCCATGCAGAGCATGGGCTCTCTGGAGAGCGCGGACTACCTGGAAGTCTCCGAGGGTTCGGAAGTTTCCGAAGGTCCGGAGGATTCGGGAAACTCGGAGGATTCGTAAGAAGCTGCGGGGTCTCGTACCTGGCTCCTGGCCCCTGGGCCGCGACCGGTTGTTTTTAGCGACGTAGACCAATACCCTGCGGGGTCATGCTGTATAGAGGAAAGACGGCGCTCGTTACCGGAGGCTCTTCCGGGATAGGGTTGGAGTTCGCGCGGGCCCTGGCCGGTCGTGGCGCGAGCCTCGTGCTGGTTGCGCGTTCGGAGGAGCGGCTGCGGTGTGCCGCCGCCGGGATCGAGTCCGAGTACGGCGTGGGCGTGGAGACTATGGCCGCCGACCTTTCGGAGAAGGCATCGGTTGTGAGGGTCGGCGACGCCCTGGCGGGCCGGGAGCCCGGCGTGCTCGTGAACAACGCCGGCAACGGGCACTACGGGCGTTTCGTCGAGGGGCCGGGGGCCGAGGAGGTGTGGGACGAGGTCTCGCTGAACGTGGCCTCTGCGGCGGCGCTCACCCGGGCGTTGTTGCCGGGCATGATCCGGCGCGGAGAGGGGGCCGTGATCAACCTCTCCTCCACGGCCGCGTTCCAGCCCGTTCCCTACATGGCGGCCTATGGCGCGGGCAAGGCGTTCATGCTCTCCTTCTCCGAGGCACTCTGGGCCGAGTGCCGGGGGACCGGGGTCCGGGTGATGGCCGTGTGCCCCGGAGCCGTGGAGACCGGGTTCTGGTCGGACTGGGGAGGCAGAGACCCCCGCAGATACAACTACCTGACCGGGATAAGCCGCCCGGAGCAGATCGCCGAGGCCGGTCTCTCGGCCCTCGACTCCGGCAAGGTATCGTTCGTGCCCGGCGTCAGGGACCGGATACTGGCGCGCTCAATAGCCCTCGCGCCCAGGCCTTTCGTCGCCCGCGCCTCGGAGTGGGTGAACCGCCTCAAGCCCGGCCGCTGAGACCCGGCGAGGGCGGGCCGGTTCGTCCCGGAGGCCGCCTGGAGGTTAGTATGAACGGAGTATGGGAAAGCACGCGCTCCGTTTTAGAGGTGAGGGTGGGCAGCCTGGGGCCGGGACGCCGCTGGCCGCAACGCTCGGCGCGGTGCTCAACCCCTTCCTCCTCTTTACCGCGCTCTTCGCGGGAACGGCCTTCTCCTCCGCCGGTTCGTGGGAGGCCGCCGGATACGTGGCCGTCGAGATAGTCGCGGTGGTGGCGCTGGTGGCTTACCTGCTAGTACTGAAGAGCAGGAACGACTCCGGCTTCTGGTTGCCCGTACGGGAGGAGCGGCTGGTGCCGGCGCTGGTTCTGCTGATGCTCGGAGCCACCACGGTCGTTTTGCTGACCCTGCTCGACGCCCCCGCGGAGCTGGTGAGGCTGACCGTGGGGATGCTCGCCACGGCGTCGCTCGTGACGGCGCTGGTGGCCTGGATCAAGGCCAGCGCCCACGTCGCGGTCGCGTGTCACTGCGCCGTCGCCGGGGTGGCGGGCCTCGGGCTGGCGGGAGCCGTATTCGCGTTGGTGGTGCCCGCCGTTATGTGGGCCAGGGTGGCCGAGCGGGCGCACACGCCGGCCGAGGTAGCATTTGGCGCGCTTGCCGGTACCGTAATCGCCGCCGCCGGCGTGCTTGTGCTCTGAGCCGCCCCGGTGCGTGCGGGGCTCTCTAGGAAGCCCGCGCCGTCTCGCGGTCGGAGGCGAGCTCCGTGAGCCCCAACGCCTCCGCTAGCCGCTCGTAGGAGCGGAGACGCTCGGCGTGATCGTAGACGGCTGTGGTTACCATGATCTCGTCCGCCGAGGTCTTCTCCGCGAGGTCCTCTAGTTGCTGCCGCACGCTCTCGGGACCGCCGACGATCTGGTTGGCCCGGTGGGCCTCGGCGATCCTGCGCTCCGCGCCGCTGTACTCGCGGGCCAGCGCATCCTTGGGGCTCGGGAGCGGGGTGGGCCTGCCGTAGTTCATGCCGATCCACACGACCTCCATCGAGGAGGCGAGCCTCCGGGCGCTCTCGTCGTCCTCGGCGCAGATCACGGACGCCGCCACGATCCCCGATGGGTTCTCGAAGCTCTGCGATGGCGCGAAGGAGTCCCGGTAGGCCAGCATCGGTCCCTCCGGGTCTCCGGGCCCGAAGTGCGAGGCGAAGGCGTAGCCCAGGCCCATCTCTCCGGCGGCGCGCGCGGAGTAGCCGCTTGAGCCCAGAAGCCAGATCGGGGGCAGATCCACGTCGTCCGGCATCGCCCTCACGTTACGGAGGCGGTGATCCTCCGGGAAGCCGGGCTCTTGGCCGGCGAAGGCGAGCAGGTGGCTGAACTGCTCGGGGAACTCCTGGCCCTCGCCGGAGCGCCGGAGCGCCTGGGCCGTGACCGGGTCGGTGCCCGGCGCGCGCCCGATGCCGAGGTCTATGCGGCCCGGGTGCAGTGCTTCTAGCATCCGGAACGTCTCCGCGACCCGCAGCGGCGCGTGGTTCGGGAGCATGATCCCGCCGGACCCAACCCGCAGGCGCGAGGTCTCGGCGGCGACGCGCCCGATCATGACCTCGGGTGCGGAGCTTGCGACGTTCGGCAGGCCGTGGTGCTCGGCGAGCCAGTACCGTTCGTAGCCGAGCCGGTCGGCCAGCCGCGCGAGATCCAGCGTGTTCTCCAGCGTCTGTGTGGCACCGACCCCCTCGCTGACCGGCGAGAGGTCTAGTACGGAAACCTTGAAGTTCATGTCTTTCATATCTCGAAACTCCTCTTGAGCGCCTCGGAAAGCCTCCGTGCTCCTCCGGTGCGCCCCGTGTAGCCTGAAATCCCGCACAGTCTAACGCCGGCAGGCGGGTGTCAGACCGAGAAGAACGCGAAGAAGAGCAAAAAGAGGCCCCGTCAGAATATGCGCGGGGCCTCTCGGAGTACGGTCGTGCGGTTATTGCCAGGCTTGCTAGGCGCGGCTCTCCTCCTGCTCGCCCTCCCGGCGGGAGTTTTCGAGTTCCTCCTCGAGCGTGGAGAAGCCGGTATTGGCGCGGACGTAGATCTCCTCGTAGTTGGCCTGCCGGCCCTCGCGCTCCTCTTCCTCGGTGCTCTTGCCACCGAGCAGGGTGCCGACGAAGCAGCCGAGGAAGCCGAGCGGCACCGAGAAGACGGCCGGTGGCTCCTCCAGCGGGTAGATCGCAGCGTCACCCAGGATGTTCGGCGAGAGGAAGGTTAGCCCGACCGAGGCCACGAAGCCGGTGAGCATGCCCGTGATCGCGCCGATCGTGTTGAACCTTCTCCAGAAGATGGTAAGCAGGATAACGGGCACATTCGCGCTGGCGGCAACACCGAACGCCAGCGCCACCAGGAACGCCACGTTTAGGTCCTGGAATGCCAGAGCCAGGAGGATGGAGCCAACGGCGACCGCTCCCGAGGCTATCCGGGCGGCCCGGAACTGCTCCTGCTCCGACGCCTCGCCGTTGCGGAAGATGTTGTTGTAGACGTCGTGGGCGAACGCCCCGGAGGCGCTTATGACGAGACCCGCGACCACCGCGACGATGGTCGCAAACGCCACCGCCGAGATAAAGCCGAGGAACGCCGGACCGCCGATCACGCCCGCAAGCTGGGGCGCGGCAACGTTGCCCGAGGGGTCCTGGGAGGTGATGGTCTGCTGCCCGACCAGGAGCGTGGCGCCGTAGCCGACTATCGGGGTCAGGAGGTAGAAGCCGCCGATGATCCAGGTGGCGGTCACTATAGAGGAGCGGGCCGTCTTGGCGTCCGGGACGGTGAGGAACCGGATCAGGATGTGCGGCAGGCCCGCCGTGCCGAGCACCAGCGCCAGGAACAGGGAGACCGTGTCCAGACCCGAGCCGAAGCTCTCCGGCGCGGGCGGAATTACCATGTTCTGCGGCGTGCTCGCCTGCACCTCGTTCAGGATCGAGAATGGGTTGAAGCTGAACTGCGCCAGCACCGCGATGGTGAGCACCAGGGTCGCCAGGATCAGCAGCCCGGCCTTGACGATCTGGATCCAGGTCGTCGCGATCATGCCGCCGAGCACCACGTACACCGTCATCAGGACGCCGACGAGGATAATCGCCATCGTGGGCGGTATGAACGGCAAGAGCAGCCCGATCAGGGCGCCCGCCCCGACGAGCTGGGCGATCATGTAGAACGTGCTGATCATGATAGTGTTCAGCGCCGACGCCGCCCTCACTCCGCGCGCGTTGAAGCGGGCGGCGAGCATGTCGGCCAGCGTGTACTTGCCGAGGTTCCGCATCGGCTCGGCGACCAGCAAGAGGACCGTCAGGTACGCCACCAGGAAGCCGACCGAAAGGTAGAACCCGGCGAACCCTTCGAGCGCGATGGCCCCCGCGATACCCAGGAAAGAGGCCGCCGAGAGATAGTCACCCGAGATGGCGAGGCCGTTCTGCCAGCCTTTGATCTGGCCTCCCGCAACGTAGTGGCTGCTCGCGCCCGTGTTCCGCTTCGCGGCGAAGTAGGTTATTATCAGGGTCAGCGCGATAACGCCTATAAAGAATGATACGGCGATAATATCGTCGGTACTCAAAGCTCTCTAACCCTCCTCTCGCTTCTCACCCAGGTCCGAAGCCGCCTCCTCGCGCACCCGCTCCACGACCTCATCCCACTTATTGGCCCGGCTCACGTACAGGTGCAGCAGCGTCCAGGTCATGACGAACTGCGCTAGGGCATAGATCCAGGCCAGACTCAGGGCCCCGATCACCTGCACGTTTAGAACCGTCGTGAACCCGGCCAACACGGGTAGCCCCATGTAAAAGACGAAGAAGAAGATGGTCGCCGGTATGATAAATACCTTCTTCTTTTGCATTAAGTCCTGGAATGCGCTCGTCTGCGCAACCCGGGACCAGTACTCGCCCCTCTCCTCCATAAACCTTTCCTTTCCCCGTTTGCCGCTTCCCCGGAAGCTAGAGCGGCACCAGCGTAACATACTTGCCGGCGTATGAAGAGCCGAGTATCTCGTGCAAAGGTGTGGATACTGGCGCGGGCCCGAGCCACGAAACGTGGAGAGGCGCTAACCGGGATGGCTACGCCTCTCCAAAAGATTCCAACTACAGTTAAACAAGCCTTCTACGTGGCGGGCTCTACCTTTACCGCGCAGGCCTTTAGCTCGGCAGTGCCGGACTGTGGGTCGAGGGCGTTGATGGTCAGGACGTTGGTTGCGACCTGATCCGGGAAGCTACAGCCCATGAACACGAGGCCGCTCCGCACCCGGTCGGTTACGCGAACCCTGACCTCCGGTACCGTGCCCCGGCGGGAGCTTACGCGGGCGAGGCCGCCGTCCTCGAGGCCGAGTCTCTCGGCATCCTCCTCGGAGAGCTCCAAAAGCTCTTCTCCATCTTTGACCTTCTTGTAGCTCTGGGTCATCGTGCCCGTGTTGTAGAAGGCGAGGCGGCGGCCCGTGGTGAGCTGGAACGGGTACTCCTCATCCGGCTGCTCCACCGGACCCTCGTAGTCTACCGGGTGGAACGGGGCCCGCTTCTCCACCTCGTCCGCCCAGAGCTCGGAATGCAGGAACTTCGTGCCGCCGTTCGTGCCGAAGCGTGGATGTTCCCTGACCGCCGTCCCGGTGTCGTCGCCGGAGGTCTCGGTCTCGCCGACTAGCTGCTCAACGGGCGGGTTGTCGGCTATCTCCTCTAAGCTGCCGTCGCGGCAGGGCCACTGTATGCCGCCGTACTCGGCGATGCGGTCGTAGCTCACGCCGGCGAAGTTCGGGGCCAGGCGCCGGACCTCGTTCCAGATGTCCTCGGCGGTCTCGTACTCCCAGCCCGCGCCCAGGCGGTTTGCGACGTCGGTGAGTATCCACTCGTCGGGTCGGGCCTCTCCGGGCGGGTTCGTGACCCGGTGCCCGCGCTGGATGCGGCGCTCGCTGTTCACGAAGGTGCCCTCGGTCTCGGCCCAGCTTGCCGCGGCGGGGAGCACCACGTCCGCCATGCTGCCGGTCTTGGTGAGGAAAATATCCTGTACCACGAGGAAGTCCAAACTGCCGAATAGCTCTTCGTGATGGTTCTCGTTGGCGTCGGACTGTACCGGGTTCTCCCCGATCACGTACATGCACCGCAGCTCGCCGGCCTCTATCGACTCCATCATCTGGGCCTGGTTCTTGCCGATCCTGTCCGGTAGTGGCGTTCCCCAGACCTCCTCGAAGAGCTCGGCGGCCTCGGCGTCGTCCCAGTTCCAGCCGCCGACCAGGCGGTTCGGGATCGCGCCCATATCGCCGCCGCCCTGCACGTTGTTCTGGCCGCGCAGCGGGTTCAGGCCCGAGCCGTACTTACCGACGTGGCCGGTCAGGAGTCCGAGCCCTATCAGGGCGAAGACCGCCTCGGCCCCGTTGTGGTGCTCGGTGATGCCGAGCGTCCAGTTCAGCGTCGCCCGCTCCGCCGTGGCGTACATGCGGGCCACCTCGCGGATGTCATCCGCCGGAACACCGGTCACGCTCTCGGCGTACTCGGGCGTGTAGCCCGCGACCTTCTCCTTGTACGCCTCGAAGTTCTCCGTGGCGCGCTCGACGAACTCGGTGTTCTCCAGGCCTTCGTCGATGATGACGTTGGCCATCGAGTTGGCCAGGCAGATGTCGGTGCCGACGTTGACCGGCAGCCACTTGTCGGCTTTCTTCGTCTGATCTATGCGCCTCGGGTCCACGACGACCATCTTCGCGCCGTTCTTAATGCCGCGCCGCATGTGGTTGTAGATGATGGGGTGGCACTCCATCGTGTTGCTACCCCAGCAGATTATTAGGTCTGTATTCTCGAACTCCTCGTAAGAGGTAGTCGCCCCGCCCGCTCCAAACGTAGCCACCAGACCGGTGACGCTGGCGGCGTGTCAGGCGCGGTTGCAACTGTCTACGTTGCTGACCCCTAGCACCTGCCTCACGAACTTGCCGGTGAGGTAGTTGAGCTCGTTGGTCGAGCGCGAGGAGGAGAAAACCCCGAAGGCGTCGCCGCCGCTTTCGGCTTTGATCTCGGACATCTTGCTCGCCACGAGATCCAGCGCCTCCTCCCACGAGGCGGGCACGAGATCCCCGTCCTTTCGTATCAGCGGATGGGTCAACCGCCCCTCACTGTACACGTGACGCCAGCCCTCGCGGCCCTTGATGCACGCCTCACCCTTGCTCGAAGGATTGTCCGCTTTGCCCGCGACCTTGCTTATGACGCCGTCCTCGATCGTAACGCTCAACCCGCAACCGACGGCGCAGAAACCGCAGATCGTGCTTAACTCCCGCGTGGCCCCGCCGCTGCCGTCAGCCTTCTGTACCTCTGTCGCTGTCACCAATCAACTCACCCCTTACTGGTACTCTCCACACTCTCCAAAAACCCCTTGAAGACCTATCATCCCTATTGTAACCCGAGCATCTTATATACCGGCAACACGAACCAGACACAAACCGGGCTCCAGGCACTTTTACTGAGTCGACGGCCGTAAAGCCTCCCGCCTCCGTGTCTCTTGGTCGGTCGCCCCCACTGATTTATCGTTATACAGTCTGCTTTTTGACGGACAGTTTGCACGCGGTTAATATACGCCGCGTCGGATAGGGGTTTAAAAGGAAGGACGTACATCAGGGGTATGGCTAACGGTTTCTTTTCCAAGGAGCGGATAACCGTAGGGGGCGACTACAACCGGTGGGTAATACCGCCGGCGGCTCTGGCGGTGCATCTATCCATAGGGCAGGTATACGCTTTCAGCGTCTTCAACGAGCCGCTTTCGCGGATAATCGGGGTGACGGAGCAGGCGCCGCAGGACTGGAGCCTGGCTACGCTGGGTTGGATCTTCAGCATCTCTATTCTGGTTCTCGGGCTTACGGCGTTTATCGGCGGGGCGTGGCTGGAGAAGGTCGGTCCGCGGACCACGATGTTCGCGGCTGCCTGTTCGTTCGGCGGCGGGTTCCTGGTCTCCGCGCTCGGCGTGGTTACGCACCAGCTCTGGTTGCTCTACTTCGGGTATGGTGTGCTCGGCGGTATCGGGCTCGGGCTGGCGTACGTGTCGCCGGTGTCGGCGCTTATCAAATGGTTCCCCGACCGCCGGGGTATGGCGACCGGCATGGCTATCATGGGCTTCGGCGGTGGCGCTCTCATAGGCGCGCCGCTGGCGGTTGCGCTGATGAACTTCTTTAGCAGCCAGAACTCGGTCGGCGTCGCGCCGACGTTCGTGGTGATGGGTTTGATCTACTTCGCCTCGATGACGCTCGGTGCCCTGACCATCCGGGTTCCGTCCGCGGACTGGAAGCCGGCCGGGTGGGAGCCGCCCGCAGCCTCGGAGCAGAGCGGCATGATCGCCACCAACGACGTGCACATAAACACGGCGCTCAAGACGCCGCAGTTCTGGCTCCTGTGGGCGGTGCTATGTCTGAACGTCACCGCCGGTATCGGGGTGCTCGGACAGGCCGCCGTCATGATCCAGGAGACCTTTGGCGGGGCCATCACGGCTGCTGCCGCCGCGGGGTTCGTTAGCCTACTGAGCATATTCAACATGCTCGGGCGCTTTCTGTGGTCCACGGCTTCGGACTACATAGGCCGCAAGAACACGTACCTCATCTTCTTCGGGCTGGGCGCCTTACTGTACGTGTCGGTCCCGATAGTCGGCAGCAGCATCGGAAGCCTGTTCCTGTTCGTGGCGGCTTTCTGCATCATCCTGACCATGTACGGCGGTGGGTTCTCCACCATACCGGCCTACCTGGCCGACATATTCGGCACCCGGTACGTGGGCGGCATCCACGGCCGGCTCCTCACTGCGTGGTCCGCCGCGGGCATACTCGGGCCGGTGCTCGTGAACTATATCCGGGAGGCCCAGATAAACTCCGGGGTCGAGCCGGCAAACGCATACAACATAACCATGTTTATTATGGCTGGGCTTCTGGTCGTCGGCCTCATCTGTAACTCTCTGGTGAAGCCAGTGGACCCCAAGTACCACATGGACTCGGAGGAAGAGGAGCAGCGGGAGACGGTATCCAGCAGCACCAGCGGCCGTACCGCGGAAGCCTAGACGGACCCTGGAGTCCCTAGAGAGGAGAGAATCCGGTGGCGCAAGAGCAGACGAGTCAACAGCAGGAGAGACACCCGGTGAGCAACAGTACGCCCCTGATCATACTGTTCTGGGCCTACGTGAGCATACCCCTGATCTGGGCGCTCTACAGGACCTTCGGGAACATCGCGGCCCTGTTTACGGGCTAGCGCGGAGAGGGGGGAAGACGGAGGATGGGCCGGCCGCAGTAGCCGGCCCGGCGTTTACCGGGGGGCTATCCTCTCATTACCGGAGTATACGTTGAAGCGTTCCCCGCGCAGGAAGCCCACCAGCGTCATCCCGAACTCGCGGGCCACGTCTGCGGCGAGGCTGCTGGGGGCCGAGATCGCGCACACCACGGGCACCCCGGCGGTGAGACACTTCTGTAGTATCTCGAAACTCGACCGGCCGCTGACCATGATGATGTTCTCCGAGAGCGGCAGCCTGTTCTCGAGCAGCGCCCAGCCCACGAGCTTGTCCGTGGCGTTGTGCCGGCCCACGTCCTCCCGCAGCGCGACCAGCTCGCCGCCCGGGTCGAAGAGGGCGGCGGCGTGCAGGCCGCCCGTGGCGTCGAAGAGGCCCTGCGCCTCTCGCAGCCGGTCCGGGAGCCTGTAGATCGTCTCCGGCGAGACCTCCGGGCCGGGCGGTACCACCGGGCACCCCCGGAGCTCTAGCTGCTCCAGGCTCGCCTTGCCGCAGACCCCGCAGGCGCTCGTGGTGTAGAAGTGACGTTCGAGCGCCGGCAGGTCATAGTCCCGGCTGCCGCCGGCGACCTCGACGTTGACGATGTTGTACTGTTGATCGGCGTCCACGTCGCGGTCCACACAGTAGCTGATCCTTCTTATCTCCGTCGGCGAGGACACGATACCCTCCCCGTACAGAAAGCCCGCCGCCAGCTCGAAGTCGTTGCCGGGCGTGCGCATGGTGACCGCCACGGTGCGGGTCTCGTCCGCGGTAACGAGCCGGATCTCCATCGGTTCTTCCGTCGCCAGGACGTCGGACTTTAGCCTGGAACGCCCTTCCTCGACCGTGCGGATCCTCATCTTGGTCTTGCTGCCGCGCCGCGTTCTGCCCTGTGCGCCGGTCCCGATCTCCACCGCCTACCGCTCCTTCCGCTCGACGCTAGATACGGTCCACCCTATCGAACACGACTAATTGTAACCCCTGCCGGCCGGATGCCCGCCCGGCTAACACGGCCACACGAGCACGAAAAAGGAGGCCGGTCTGAAACCAGCCTCCCTGGATACCCCGAGCCGTCTCCGCGTTTAGGAGATCATGCCGTGCGGGTCGAGGACGAACTTCTTGGCCACGCCGGAGTCGAACTGCTGGTAGCCGTCGGGGGCCTGATCCAGCGGTAGCACGGTGGCGTTGACCGCCTTGGCGATCTGGGCCTTGTCGTGCAGGATGCTCATCATCAGGCCGCGGTTGTACATCATCACGGGGCACTGGCCGGTGTGGAAAGAGTGGCTCTTCGCCCAGCCGAGGCCGAGGCGTACCTTGAGCGTGCCTTCCTCGGCGTCCGGGTCCGGCGCGCCCGGGTCGCCGGTCACGTACAGCCCCGGGATGCCGAGCTCACCGCCGGCGCGGGTGATGCTCATGATGTCGTTCAGTACCGTGGCGGGCTGCTCTTCTGCGTCCGCGCCGTGGCCGCGGGCCTCGAAGCCGACGGCGTCTACCGCGGAGTCCACCTCCGGGGTGCCCAGGATCTGCTCGATCATGTCTCCCGGTGAGCCCTGGGTCAGGTCAACGGTCTCGCAGCCGAAGGACCGGGCCTGCTCAAGGCGCTCGGGGATCATGTCGCCCACGATCACGACCGACGCGCCGAGTAGCTGGGCCGAGTGCGCCGCCGCGAGGCCGACCGGACCCGCGCCCGCGACGTACACGGTCGAGCCGGTGGTCACGCCGGCCTTGTAGCAGCCGTGGTAGCCGGTCGGGAAGATGTCGCTGAGCATGGTGAGGTCCAGGATCTTCTCCAGCGCCTGATCCCGATCCGGAAACGGCAGCAGGTTGAAGTCCGCGAACGGGACCATCACGTAGTCGGCCTGACCGCCGGTCCAGCCGCCCATGTCAACGTAGCCGTAGGCCGAGCCAGCCCTCGCCGGGTTAACGTTCAGACAGATCCCCGTCTGGCGCTCCTTGCAGTTCCTACAGCGCCCGCAGGCGATGTTGAAGGGGACCGAGCAAATGTCGCCCTCCTTGATGAACTGTACGTCCTCGCCGGCCTCGACGACCTCGCCCGTGATCTCGTGTCCCAACGTCTGCCCGACCGGAGCGGTCGTCCGCCCGCGAACCATGTGCTGGTCCGAGCCGCAGATGTTGGTGGAGACTATCTTGAGTATCACGCCGTGCGGCGCCTTCTGGGTCCTCATGCCCATCGTGCTGGCTACGTCTTCCGGTACCTCTAACTTCGGGTAACCGATGTCCTCTACCGCCGTCTGCAGTGGACCCTTGTAGACGACGCACCTGTTGTCAGCCATAAGCCCTTTCCCGTCCTATCCGTCCTAGATTGGGATTCTCGCTCATCCCGCCCGGAATAAGCATCCCGGACCCTTACTAGTAGACCCGCTAAAAGTCTCCTGGCCGTCCAGATATCCTCCTTCTATTCCTATACCCCTGGCCGTGTATACACGACGATATAACCATAGCAAAAGGCGTGTGCCCGCACAATCCATACGGAGTTTCCGAAATAAAAATCTGGATTATAGTGACGAATAACGGTCCGCATTGTAGTGTAGGGTCAGATAGCCAGAGGTCCCGTGAGCGCGGGGCGAGCCTCCGTCTCCAGGGTCCCGCCGGGCTGCACGGTAGCCGGTGTTTCCGGTGCTTGGATGAGCCTGGACAAGGTCGGCGGGGGGTTTAGCGGTCCTTGTGAAAGGCTAGAATCTAATGCGGAGGTCCAGGGCGCTGTGTGGAGCCTCTGGAGCCGTTACTTGGAGGCGGGGTCACGCGAAGGACTCGAAGGGGAGCTCGTACCCGGAAAATCCCCGGGAAAGCCGAGAAAGGAACTGGATTGTTTCTAAAAGTCACGGAAGAGGAAGGGCTCTGGAAGAAGATCAAGAGCCACGTCGGCGTCAAGGTCGAGCATCCGGTAAGCTCCCAGACGCGGGAGCTCGGCCCGCGCATCCACGATGAGGGCGTGCAGAAGACCGAGAGCGTGTGCCCGTACTGCGCCGTCGGCTGCTCGACGCTCGTGTACCACCGCGACGGACGCATCATGGATATAGAGGGAAATCCCGACAGCCCCATAAACGCCGGGACCCTGTGCCCCAAGGGCTCTGCCTCGCTCGGGATGCACGTCTCGCCCCACCGCTGGACCACCGTCAAGTATCGTAGGCCGTACTCCTCGGAGTGGGAAGAGCTCCCGCTGGAAGAGGCGATGGACATGATCGCCGCCCGCGTAAAGAAGGCCCGCGACGAGAACTGGCAGGAGGCCCAGGAGAGCGGCGAGCCGCTAAACCGCACGATGAGCATGGCCTCCATCGGCGGTGCGGCGATAGATAACGAGGAGAACTATCTAATAACCAAGCTGTTTCATAGCTTAGGGATGGTGCGGATTACGAATCAGGCCCGAATATGACACTCTTCCACGGTGTCCGGTCTGGGCATCACGTACGGCAGGGGCGGGGCGACCACCTCCCTCAACGACCTGCAGAACTCTGACTGTGTACTGATAGAGGGCTCGAACATGGCCGAGGCCCACCCGGTCGGGTTCCGGCATCCCATGATCGCCAAGGAGAACGGGGCCAAGATCATCCACGTCGACCCGCGCTTCACGCGTACCTCGGCGATGGCGGACATCTACGCTCCCATAAGGCCCGGCACGGACATAGCCTTCCTCGGCGGCCTCATAAGCTACGTAATAGAGAACGAGCGGTACTTCGAGGAGTACGTAAGGGAGTACACCAACGCCCCGACCCTCATAACGGAAGACTACGAGGATATGGACGCCTCCGGCATCTTCGCCGGCTGGAACTCCGAGACGGGCAAGTACGACGAGAACTACTGGCGCTACGAGGGGATGCCGGTCACGCCGGCCGTCGGCGGCAGCGAGGAGGCGCTGACCGGCGAGGCGTTCACCGACCGCGTGGCGAGCTACGCCGAGAAGGACGGATTCCCCGAAGACGAGATGCTGCAGCACCCGCGCTCGGTGTTCCAGATCCTCAAGCGCCACTACGAGAAGTACACCCCGGAGATGGTCGAGCGGATCACGGGCTGCCCGAAAGAGGCGTTCCTGAAGGTGGCCGAGACCATCTGCGAGAACTCTGGGCGCGACAAGACCACGGCGCTGTGCTACTCGGTCGGCTGGACCCACCACTCCAAGGGCTCGCAGCTGATCCGCACCGCCGCCATTTTGCAGCTCCTGCTCGGCAACATCGGGCGTCCCGGCGGCGGAATCCTGGCGTTGCGCGGCCACGCCACCATCCAGGGCTCGACCGACATAGCGACGCTTTACGACCTCTTGCCCGGCTACGTCGCCATGCCCGACGCCAACCGGGGCCACGAGACCTGGGAGGACTACGTTCAGGGAGAAGCGGCCCAGACCGGATGGTGGTCGGAGTTCCCGGCCTACGCGACGAGCATAATGAAGGCGTGGTACGGAGACGCCGCCCACTCCGGCAACGGCTACCTCTACGAGCACTTCCCGCGGCTGAACGGGGATCACTCCTACTATCCCACGATCATGGACATGAAGAGCGGGAGCGTGAAGGGCTGCTTCGTGTTCGGGCAGAACTTCGCCGTTGGCGGCCCGCACGGAAAGCTCGCCCGGGACGCGATCCGCAATCTGGACTGGTTCGTCGTCCTCGACGCCTACCCGATAGAGACGAGCGAGGCGTGGAAGCTCGACGACGTGGATCCCGCCGAGGTCGGCACCGAGGTCTTCGCCATCCCCTCGGCGCTCGTGGCCGAGAAAGAGGGGAGCTTCACCCAGACCCAGCGCATGGTGCAGTGGCACGACAAGTCCGTGGACCCGCCGGACGACGCCAAGAGCGACGCCTGGTTCGTCTACAATCTCGGCCGGCGGCTAAAGGACCTTTACGCCGACTCCGGCGAGGAGCGCGACGACCTGATCCGGGCCATGACCTGGGACTACGGCGACGCCGACGGGGACGGCGAGCCCGAGCTCGAGGAAGTCTTGAAGGAGATCAACGGCTACAAGGTCTCCGACGGCGCGCCGCTAAACACGTTCCTGGAGCTGGAAGACGATGGATCTACTGCCTGTGGGGCCTGGATCTACTCGGGCGTATTCGCCGACGGTGTGAACCAGGCCCGCCGCCGCGAGACGGGTGAGTATCCCCACCTCGAATGGGGCTGGGCGTGGCCCGCAAACCGCCGCATCATCTACAATCGCGCCTCCGCCGACCCCAGGGGCAGGCCCTGGTCCGAGGAGAAGAAGCTCGTGTGGTGGGACGAGGAAGAGGAGAAGTGGACCGGCTACGACGTGCCCGACTTCCAGGCCACAAAGCACCCGGACTACCGCCCGGACGTGGAGGCCCGGGGTCTCGAAGCCCTGCCCGGCAACGGGCCGTTCATCCTGAACGCCGACGGCAAGGGCTGGCTGTTTGCCCCGACCGGCCTCAAGGACGGGCCGCTGCCGGCCCACTACGAGCCGCTGGAGTCGCCGGTAAAGAATCTCCTCTACGAGCAGCAGTACGATCCCGTGGTCAAGCGCTTCGAGCGGCCGGATAACCCGTACAACACGCCAGAGAACCCCATGTACCCTTACGTCATCACGACGTACCGGCTTACCGAGCATCATACGACGGGCGCGATGTCGCGCTGGATCCCGTGGCTAAACGAGCTCCAGCCGGAGTCATTCTGTGAGATCTCGGCCGAGCTAGCCGGGGAGAAGGGTGTGGAGAACACCGACTGGGTTACGCTCTCCACGACCCGCGGTAAGGTCCACACCCGGGCGCTCGTCACCGACCGCATCCCGGTGTACGAG
This sequence comes from Rubrobacter aplysinae, assembly GCF_001029505.1. Classification (NCBI taxonomy): domain Bacteria; kingdom Bacillati; phylum Actinomycetota; class Rubrobacteria; order Rubrobacterales; family Rubrobacteraceae; genus Rubrobacter; species Rubrobacter aplysinae. Next base: position 155,216 of record NZ_LEKH01000004.1, read on the forward strand.
TTCGAGGGCAAGAGGCTCCACACCATCGGCCTGCCGTATCACTTCGGCCCGAACGGACCGTCGGACCTGCAGAAATCCGACATCGCGAACGACCTGATGCCGGTAAGCCTGGAGCCGAACGTCTCCATCCACGAGGCCAAAGCGTTCTCCTGCAACCTAGAGAAGGGGAAGGTGTGAGCGATCCGAGAGAAGGAGTGAGCCGCGATCCCCACATAGCGGAGGCCGGGGGCCGCGCCGCCAACACGGGGCCGGATACCATACCGGGCAGCGCGACCGCCAGTTCCCAGACGAGCCGCCGGGAGTCCATGCACGGACGGCTCATGGAGCTCGCGGTGTGGCTCTCCGAGCATCCAAAGGAGGCGCGAAAAAACCTCAAGGCCATCCGCCGGGGCAACCCCATAGATCCCGGGGTGTACTACAACTCCGGGCTGCGCATGATCGAGCGCCTGTACCGCCCGCAGCACGTGGCGCTCGGCAACAAGATGCTCCGAATCTCCACCGACCCCGCCGCTCCCGTCGAGGAGATCCGGCGCAAGGTACTAGAAGGGAAGCGATAGTGGCGACGGGATTCCTGACCGACACGACCGTCTGCATCGGCTGCAAGGCCTGCGAGGTCGCCTGTAAGCAGTGGAACCAGCTACCCGCCGACGGCTACGAGTTTACCGGCGACTCCTACGACAACACCAAGCAGCTCTCCGGCACCACCTGGCGCCACGTCGCCTTCGTCGAGAACCCCAAAAAGAAGAAGCTGACCGGCGACGTTGACCTCACCGCGCTGGCCGAGGACGTGCGTGAAGAGCTGCCCGGCGGCGCGGAGCTCGACGGCCTCGGGCGCTGGACGTTCATGAGCGACGTGTGCAAGCACTGTGTGGAGGCTCCCTGCCAGCAGGCGTGTCCGACGGGTGCGATCATCCGCAACGAGTTCGACAACGTCTTTATCCAGCCCGACGTCTGCAACGGCTGCGGCTACTGCGTCCCCGCCTGTCCCTACGGCGTCATTACCTCGGTGCCGCACGACGGCCGCGCCTTCAAGTGCACCCTTTGCTACGACCGGCAGAAGGACGGCCTCGAACCGGCCTGCGCAAAGGCCTGCCCGACCAACTCCATCATGTTCGGCGAGGTCGAGGAGTTGCAGAAGCTCGCCGACGAGCGCGTCGAGGCGCTCAAGGCAAAGGGCTACACGGAGGCCTACGTCTACGGCACCCCCGAGGTCGGCGGCACGGGCGGCATCGGCGGCAACAACTCCAAGTTCATTCTCATGGACGAGCCGGAGACCTACAACCTGCCGCGCCACCCCTACATGCCTCACGACAAGGTCGCGCCGGCCGTCGCCGCCAGCGCCGTCGCTGCCGGGGTGCTATCCGCCGTCGTCGCGTTCGCGTTCAGAAAGTAGGGGAGAGATGAGCGACGCCACGCAGGATACGCTTGGATTGCAGGGCGAGCCCGGCCGCAACGGCAGTAGCGCCGAGACCTCTCACCACACCAAGGAGGACGAGAAGCGCCAGCAAAAAGAGTCCGGCTACTACGGTATCCCCCCGATAAAGAAGCCGCACTGGACGTGGCAGGTGCCGCTGTACCTGTGGCTCGGCGGGATTGGCGCGGGGTCGCATCTCATTGCGACGCTGGTGCGATTCATGAAGGACGGAGACCCGGCGCTGCTGCGGGCGAGCCGGTACACGACGCTCGTGACCATGATCCTCTCGCCGATACTCCTGATCTGGGACCTCGGGCGTCCGGAGCGTTTCCTGAACATGCTGCGCATCGTCAAGCTGCGCTCCCCGATGTCCACCGGGAGCTGGTCCATCTCCATCTTCGGTGCCATGAGCGGGCTCATAGCCACCCATCAGGCCGCCGAAGATGGTCTGCTCGGGCGAGATAACCTCGTCGCGCGCGCCGCGAAGCGGTTCATCCCGGATCGGGTACTCACGGTAGTAACGTTGCCGTTCGGGCTGTACGTCGGGGCTTACACGGGGATACTCCTCATAGCTACCAGCGTGCCGATGTGGGCGAAGAACTGGATGCTCATGGGTCCGACGTTCCTCTCCTCGGGTTTCTCCAACGCTCTCTCTGCGATGTCCCTGATCCTGAACCTCGGACGCTGGGGCGAGCACAGAACCCACTCCATGCTCCGCCGGGCCGAGAAGGCCACGCTCGTTATCGAGGCCGCGCTCGTGCTCGGCTCGCTCTACAAGATGGGCCGCTGGGGGAGCCCGCTGCGCTCCCGGAGGCTCGCGCCAACGTTCTTCGGCGGCTCGCTGCTGGGAGGCATACTGGTGCCGTTCGCGCTGCTCTCCGGTCTATTCGGCGAGCAGAGCCGCAAGAAATCCATGCTCGCCTCGGCCCTGGTGCTCGTCGGTGGCCTGCTCTTCCGCTTCGACATGGTGCTGGGCGGCAAGATGTCCGCCGACGACCCCGAGGCGACCTTTACCTTCGCCCAGCCGGAGAGAGACTCCGGGGAGCGAGGGACGACGCCGTAGACTCCGGGGCGGCTCCTACGAGAGGTAATCCTCGTCCGCCACGGGCTCCTGCCACTGCGTCGCGCCGTCGGATTCTAACGCCGGGCTGACGGCGACATGCACCATGAAGGTGTCGGGGGCCGCGCCGTGCCAGTGTCTCTCGTTCGGGGCGATGTAGACGGTGTCGCCGGTGTTTATCCGCTGCACCCCTTCGCCCTCTCTCTGGGCGCGGCCGGTGCCGGTTACTATGTAGAGGAACTGACCCTCCGGATGGGTGTGCCAGTTGGTGCGGGCGCCGGGCTCGAACAGCACCCGGAGCATCGCCGCTCCGGGTTGGGGGATCGACGTTCCGTCCATCCAGACGGTGCCGGTGAACCACTCCTCCGGGCCGCGGCGGGTCTCCGTGTCTGCCGGTGAGATCACCCTCATACAGCCTCCTCGTAGTCGATTATGAGCGCGATTCTAAATGAGGATGAATGAGGAGACATGAAGAGACGTCGGTGGCGTTCCGGTGTGTCTAACGAGGCCGTACGATCACGGTCAGCGCCGCTATGGCGCCGCAGATCAGGAACACCGTCTGGTAGCCGAAGGCCCCGGCTATGAGGCCCATCGAGGCCGGAGCCAGCACGCTGCCGACGGCCAGGGCTATCAGGGCGGCGCTGAAGCCCGCCGAGGGGCCTTCCGGGAAGACCCGCGAGCTCCATACGGCGAGCAGGGCGCTGATCATCATTACGTAGGCGCCGAACAGGGCCGCCGAGAGGATCGCCGCCGCCAACGAGCCCGGAGCGACGCCCAGAAGCACGGTCGAGAGGGCGGCCGAGAGCAGGATCACGGCCAGCACCCTCCTCAGTCCGAGCCTGTTTATGGCGTCGCCCGTGAAGAACCCCGCCACGCCCGCCGCGCCGAGCACCACGAACATCAGCGGTCCGAGCGGGGCTCCCAGCGGCAGCGTGAGATCCCCGTTGCGCGAGACGTGGTCCACGGCGAAGGAGTAGTAGACCGAGCTGACCACGCCGAAGGACGTGGCCACGACGAACAACGGTACCGCATCCCCCCGGAAGAGCCAGCGCACCCCTGTAAGGCCCGCCTCCTCTCCTCCGTCCGGGCGCCCGTTACCGGAGGGCAAGACGGCCGCATTGCAGACCAGCGCCACCACCGCCACGACGGAGAATGCCACCCATCCGATGCGCCAGCCGTCGCCGGTGACTAGGGCCGTAACGCCGGCGCCGGCTATCCCGAAAGTCGTGCCCGTGCTGACCACGGAGAGCACCCGGGCTCGGAGGGCGGGCTGCACCGCGCGCTCGGCCGCGTCGTTGTAGGGCGACCACACCCACCCCGCGCTGCTCGCGGCGAGCGCCACCCCCGCCGCGAGCACCAGCGCGTTCGGTGAAAGGGCTATGAGCATCATCCCCAAGGCGGCGGAGATGGCGCCCGCGACCACCGGTAGCCGGGGCCCTAGCCGTGTTGCTATCGCACCAACGGCGAATAGCGCCGCGAGGTGTCCCGCGTAGCCCCCGCTGGCGATCAGGCCCGCGACCCCGGTGGAGATCCCGAACTCCTCCCGCATCCACGGCAGGAACAGACCGTACCCGTTGCGCGCCGGACCGAAGGCCACGGCGGTCGCCAGGGCACCGGCGATGGCGAGCCGGGCGCTGGCGGGCCTCACGGCGCCGGACTCCCCGGGCTTCGCCTCACCCAAGCCGAGGGCCCGGCCTATCCTCTATTAACGACTCCGCCAGGAGCCGCGCCCGGCCGATGCCTCGTTCGTCTCCCTCCAGCGCGCCGGTAACGTAGGCGCCTTCCAGAATGAAAAACAGGTGCTCCGCCAGCTCTCCGGGCTCCTCGGAGCCAAGACCCGAGACGAGATCGGCGAGGAGCCCGCGTACCCCCGCCTTATGCCTCTCGACCACGGTCCTGCCGGGATGCTCCCTGTCGGGAAGCTCCGCGGAGAAGTTTACAAAGCCGCAGCCTCTTAGCCTCCCGGAGACGAGCCAATCGCGGTAGGCGTCGAAGACGGCCAGCAGCCGCTCCTCCGGCGTCTCGTATCGTTCCAGCGCCTCATCCAGGTACTCCCACCAGCGCCGGTCCCTCTCCTCGAGGTAGGCTGCCACGAGCTCGTCCTTGGAGCCGAAGTGCGCGTAGAGGGTCATCTTCGTCACCCCGGCATGCCCGGCGATTGCCTCTATGCCGCTGGCCCTGATCCCCTCCTCGTAGAAAAGCTCCCCGGCGGCCGCGATGAGCCGTCTGTGCGTATCCTCTGCTCTCTGGCCCATGACCCGAGTATACTGACCGGTAAATATATAATCAAGATAGAATGGGCCATGCCGGGGGCGGGTTTCCGGGGTCGCTACCGGCGGTGGAGGCCGACGTGTATGCGGCGGGAGTCCTCGTAGTCTCGGACGGCGTCCCAGAGCTTACCCTCGGGGACGGTCTCGTGCCAGCGGTCGGTGCGGTATCCGTAGCGGCGTTTCAAGAGGCGTACGGAGGCGTCGGTGTAGCGCCGGGACCAGAGCAGCCTGGAGGTCCGGTCGGGCTGGCGGGGCAGGAGGCCGAGCCGGCTCTCGCGCCACCAGGTGATGTCCGGGAGGGAGGCGGCGTCGAGATCCCCGGCGAGCAGCAGGTTCGTCTCCCACTCCACGCGCAGCGCGTTCATCTCGAAGGTATCCGGCAGGGTACTGAGCGGGCCGAGCTCGAAGGCGTCCCCGGCCTCGAAGCCGAAGGTGCGCTCGAAGCGCCTTTTCAGGCTGCCCTCTCCGAGGCCCTCGTAGCGGGCCCGGAGCGCGAGCATTTGCTCGTCGGGGTAGGCCCGCAGGCCGCCGAGCGTGGGGTGCAGGGGATCCAGGCCGGCTTTCTCCAGCCTCCGGGCGGCCCGGGAGTAGGAGTGGGCGCTCAACGCCATCCACACCGCGTACCCGGCGGTGGAGATCGCCGCCCCGAGCGCCATCGTCCAGTAGAAGGCGGTGGGCGGCACCATGACGCCCTGGCCCTCTATGTAGCGCGGCCCGAAGAGGTTGTAGAAGAGCACCACGCCAGTCATCAGGGCTATGAAGGCCGTAAAACCGACCGCCGCGAACGACCCCAGACGCCGCAACGGCGGGGCGCAGGCGGAGGCGAGCGACTCCCAGTGCTCCCGTTCCTCCTCGATGCCCGGGGGCTCTGTACGCAATCGGTCCATAGCGTCGGATTATATAGGCTACTACCGCTTCCCGGATGGGTGAGATATTACCCCTCGAATCGTCTCGTACTAGATAAGTTAGATAAAGGTCGTCAACTGTGCTTTCATTCCGGCGTGCAGCACGAGAGAAGAGGAAGCTTTGAGACCCGGCGCCGCCCCGCTCATGGACGGGGCCGCGGAGGGTACTCGGGATACCGGGGTTATCGCCGGAGGCCCTATCGTGGGAGGATTTTCGCCGCCGTACTAGTCGCGCTGTTGGCGCTGCTGGCGTTGTACCTGATCTTCCCGTTCGGGACGCAGCGGGCCGTGCTCCTCGGTAGTGACGCCCGGGCCGACGAGGCTTCGCGGTCGGACACTATACTCGTGACCGCCGCCGGCTGGCACGACGGGATGCTCGCCGTGCCCCGCGACACCCTGCTGGAGATACCGGGCGTGGGAGAGGACAAGGTGAACGCCGCCTTCGCAAGCGGAGGGCCGGATCTCACGGTCCAGACGCTGGAAGGTTTCCTGGACCGCCGCATAGACAACTACCTCGTGATCAAGTTCGATGGTGTTGGCGACATCGTGGACGCCATGGGCGGCGTGACCATAAACGTCGAGCAGCAGATAGACCCCGTGGAGGCCGGCGGACCTGCTATATCGCCGGGCGAGCAGACCCTGAACGGTGAGGAGGCCCTGACCTACGTCCGGTACAGGGGAGGGCCAACCGCAGACATAGGACGCGCCGGACGCCAGCAGGAGTTCATGCAGGCCGTTATGAGCCAGGCTTTATCTCCGGCCAACCTGCCCAGGATGCCCGCCACCGCGGCCGCCATCCTGCGCAACGTGGACACGAACATGAACCCCCTGGAGGCGGCGAGATTCCTCGTACAACTCAAGCTCGCCGGCGAGAGACAGACGGCCACGTATCCCGGCACGCCACAGTACATAAACGGTATCTCATACTGGGTACCGGACAAAGCCTCCGGCGAACAGGTAATGCGAGACACCATAGGATAGAGGAGGGCCGGCTACGGGACTACGCGGCCTCTTCCCGGGCTAGCTCCCGCTGGCGGCATATGAGCCGGTCGAGCCAGGAGAGGTCTCTGGCTTCGGTGGAGCCTGTTTCACTCTGGGTCAGGGCGCGCTCGGCGTTTACGTACCAGTTCAGGGCCTCCCGGTGGTGTCCGAGGCGGCGGTTGAGCTCCCCGACGAGGTAGGTGGTGACGGAGAGCTCGCGGTCGTCGAGGGGCTCGTCGTCCAGGGCCCGGATGTAGTAGCGGATCGCCCGTAGCTGGAAGGTGCTCTCGAAGGGCTGCTCGCGCTCGGCGCGGCACACCCACGAGCCCCGCAGGCACAGGTCTCCGAGCTCCTTGTAGTCGTAGCTGCGCTCCTTGCCGCAGAGGTCGGCGGCGTGGAAGGCGAGCCAGGATGGTTGGGCGGCGCGGAAGACCTTCAAAAGGCCGTCCTCCCGGAGTAGCTCCCGCAGCTCCTCGCGCTCGTCGGAGAGGAGGGTTATCTCCGCGAAGTCCTCGGCCGCGGCGAACGAGCAGGCCGGGCACAGGGTGACGCTGTTGTTCAGGCCGTTCTGGATCAGGCGCGCCGCGTCCGAGCGGCGTCCCGGAAACCCCGGAAACCTGGGACATAGGTCGGAGTCGCGGCCGACGGTGACGTAGGTGGAGGCGGAGGGCTGGCGGAACACGTAGCTACAGACGGGGCACTGAGCGTAGGCTCGTCTTACCTCTCCCATCTTCGCCCTCTCTAGCGTCTTACGGTATCAGCCCCGGAGACCCCGTAACCAGCGAGCAGGTCCGGAGGCTTCTTCCGGGCCTCTGGAAACCGGATCGGGATTGAGTCTACCATACCCCCCGCAGACCCCGACCGCCGCCGCGGACGGCGGCAGGAGGCTTCTATTGCAAGAGATACAGCACGGAAAACAGCCGGGAAAGAGCGACTCCGAGGTTGCCCTGGACCTCATGCGCCTGGTGCTGGAGCAGGCCGGGGGCCGCCGGCTCTCTCCGACCCGCACCCTCGCCCTGTACCACCTGTGCAAGGAGGCCGTCGCCTACAGCCCGGAAGGCGAGGTCTCGTCCGACTACCTGGAAGACGGCCTTAAGAGGCTGCTGCAGTAGACTATCCAAAGTACACCGGAAACCCTGCGGCACCGGCTGCGTACCCGGAGGCTTCACGAATCGAGAGACAGACCGAGACATGAACCGAGAGACCGATTATGAGCCGAGGGCTTGGGGAGGCTGGATACAGTGCGCATGGCGGAGCGGGTCGGATTCGAAGAGAGGAAGGCGCTGCGTTTTATCGCGCGCCGGGAGGAGCGGGGCGACCCTTCTCCCGGTGTGAGGGAGATCGGCTGCGCGGTCGGGTTGGAGAGCGTGCGGGAGGTCCAGGAGGTCCTCAGCCGTTTGGACGGGGAAGGGTATCTGCTCCGGGACTCGGGCTGGCGGAGGATGCTGGAGCTCACCGAGCGCGGCTGGAGGATCGCGCGGGGTCCCGAAGGAGCTTACGACTCCGGGGAGCCGGCGGAGCATATGGATTATATGGAAGGGGATGGGCTGCTCCAATCCCCGGACGGCGCGCGGCGGCGCATACTGCGCCCGGAGCCTGAGAGCCTGATGCGGGCCGGCATGTCCGGCGACGAGCTCGTGGTGATCGAGGAGGGCACGAAGCCCGGGGAGGGGGAGATGGTGGCCGCGCTCGTGGGAGGGGAGATCGTGTTGAGGAGGATCCACCGCGGAGAAGAGGCCGTGAGCCTGCTCCCGGTGTGCGATATTCCCGCGGACCCCAACGACGCCCCTGCACCCGGACCGCCGCTCCCGGCCCCGGAAGCCCGGATACAGGGCCGGGTCGTGTACGTGATCCGGCCTCTCTAGATAGGACGGAAGAGAGCCGGGCTACTCCCGCCCCGGTCTGTAGACCATCTCCCGCATTAGACGTTCTAGCTCCTCGTCCGGGTCCTCGCACAGCCCGGTGTGTACCGGCGAGGGTTGTATGACCGTGGAGCGCGGAGCGACGACCCGCCCGAAACGCTCCCGGCGCGGCAGGCTCCCGAGCGTCCCTGCCGGCTCTCCTCCGGCGCAGACCCGGCGGACGGCTTCCAGGTGCTCGTCTACCGCCGCCGCGTCCAGCTCCGGGTCCAGGGCGCGCAGCCGCTCGCGGTCCAGGTGGACGCGGGCCTCCAGAAAGCGTCTGTGGGGGCAGTAGAGGACCACGCCGGCGTTCATGGCCTCGCCGCGCTCCACCCGGGGCACGACGCGGAGCACGGCGTACTCGTAGGGATCATAATGGGTCATAGGCGCTGCTCACGCATCTCCTCACGCATCTCCTCACGCGTCTCCTCCAGCGCGCGGACCCACTCCCTCGGCCCTTCGAGCCGGGACGAGAGGTACTCCAGATACGCCGCGCGCACCTCTGCGGCGTCCGCGAAGCCGGCCTCCCCCGCGAGCCACTCGTCGGGGATGAGATCCAGCACCTCCCCGAGGGTGCCGGGAGCCAGCTTCGGGGCGAGCTCGGCGTCAGCCTCCCGTATATCCGCCGCCTGCGGCAACAGGACGTGCTCGCGGGCGGCGGCGAAAGGCCGCTTGCTGGCCCTCCTCCAGTCAGACCAGCTGTGATGGAAGTACAGCGCGGCGCCGTGGTCTATGAGCCAGACGTTCCCGTGCCACAGGAGCAGGTTGGTGTTGTGGGCGGTGCGGTCCACGTTCGTCACCAGGGCGTCGAACCACACGATGCGGGCGGCGAGCGCCGGGTCCAGGGTCCGGGCCAGCGGGTCGAAGCCAAACGCCCCGGGCAGGTAGTCCAGGGCAAGGTTCAGGCCCGCGCTCCAGCGCACGAGATCCTGTATCTCGGCGTCGGGCTCGGTGCGGGCGAGCTCGGCGTCCAGGTCCACGAAGACCAGCTCCGGGACCGGGAGGCTGAGCGTGCGCGCGATCTCTCCCGCTACCAACTCCGCTACGAGAGCCTTGCGGCCCTGACCCGCGCCCCGGAACTTGAGCACGTAGGTGCCGAGGTCGTCGGCCTCCACTATCGCCGGCAGGGACCCGCCCTCCCGCAGCGGCGTGACGTACCTGGTCGCCCGGACCTCCCTGAGATCTCTCGTGTCCTCCGTCATGCCACGCGCAAGCATACCGCAAAGCGTCCGGTCCTCCTCCCGGGAGCCGGAGCTGCCCGGTTACGGCGACTTGGGTTATCCTGTGGGTCTCGCAGTTACCCGGCATTTGGTATCACTGAGACCAAGAGGTTCGGTAGGCGGGGTGTAGAGGGGTGTAGAGGGTGTTTTAGAAGGGTGGTGGCTTGATGGGCATGAGGGGTGTGGCGGGTGAGACCGTTAAGGGAGCGTCGGGCTCGTCCAAGGTCGGCGTGTACGGGCGGTGGCTCGCGCGGCGGGCGTCACGGGGTCTGGGAGGCTTTGCCCCGCACGGCTGGCTCGGGCTGGCGCTCATCGCCGTGATGTGGCCCCTGAACTGGGGGCTCGGCATAGACGGTCTGCGCACCCACATACTGTTCTTCCCGCTGTGGCTCGGGTACGCGCTGGTGCTGGACGCCCTGGTGCTCAGGCGGCGCGGCACCTCGCTAATAACCCGCTCGGCCAGGGGGTTCGCGCTGCTTTATCTGGCCTCGATGCCGGGCTGGTGGCTCTTCGAGCTAATAAACTGGCGCACGGAGAACTGGAGCTACTCGGCCCGAGATCAGTTCGGGAACCTAGAGTACTTCCTGTTCGCCACGCTGTGCTTCTCGACCGTCATGGCGGCGGTCTTCGGGAGCGCGGAGCTCGTACGCTCGACGCGCTGGATCGAGCGCCTGCGCAACGGCCCGAGCATCGGCTCGGAGCGCGCCTGGGCCAGGACGATGCCCTTTGTCGGGGTGGCGGCGCTGGTGCTGATCATGATCTGGCCGAACTACTTCTACCCGCTGGTGTGGGGGACGGCGTTCTTCCTGATCGAGCCCCTGAACTACCGGCTCGGCAAGCCGACCTTGCTCGCCCCGCTCTCCCGTGGCGACTGGCGGCCCTTCGTGGCGCTCGCGCTGGGGGCTCTTTTGTGCGGCTTCTTCTGGGAGATGTGGAACTTCTACGCCGCGCCCAAGTGGTTCTACGACACCCCGGGCGTGAACTTCTTGCACGTCTTCGAGATGCCGATTCTGGGGTACATCGGGTACCTGCCGTTCGCCCTCGAGCTGTACGCGCTGGCGAACCTGATCCTGCCGCGACCACCGGCTCTCAAGCTGTAGGGTGTCCGGGAGGAGCCTCGCGCAGGGCCACTATCGGGAGCCCGCGCGCCGCGGCCCACTCTTCCCACCAGTGGGCCGGATGCTCCGCGAAGACGGCTTCTAGCCCGCCGCGATCCGCCTTCTCCAGCCCGAGCTCGGAGAGTAGCTTTCCCAGAAAGTGTTTCTCCAGGGCGGCGACCGCGATCCAGCCCTCAGAGGCTCGGTACAGCCCGTAGCCCGCCGTCTCGCCCCCGAGCACGCCTCCGGGGGAGGTGAGCCCGTGGACGAGCGGTTCCGCGAAAGCCTCCGCCGCCTCCGAGAGCGCGACCTCCGAGTAGCCCGGCCCCAGGCCTCGCTCCCTACCGAGCAGTAGCCCGAGCGCCGCGCTCACGGCCCGCTCGGCCCCGGCGAGGTCGGCGGTCAGGGTGCGCGGCAGGTCCGGCGGCGAGAGCAGGCCCCAACCGGCGAGATAGGTCAGGTCGTGGCCCGGCTCGTCGGCTCTTGGGGAAGGGTTGCCAACGATCGCGACCTGCGAAAGCCGGGGATATTCCGCGTGCAGCTCCTCCCAGGATAGCCCCAGACGGGCGAGTGAGGCCGGGCGGCTGGAGGTGAGGAGCAGGTCCGCGCCATCCAGAAGCGTGGCAAGCTCCTCGCGGCCACCGGCGGCTTTGAGATCCAGCCGCCGCACCTCCTGACCCGAAGCGAGAGATTCGTACCACGCCGGGCTGAAGTGAGCCAGAGGGTCGCCGCCCGACGGCTCGACCTTCGTCACCGTGGCGCCGAAAGCGCGCAGCCTGGACGCCGCGGCCGGTCCCGGCACGTTCACCGCGAGGGTGACCACGCCGATCCCCGAGAGCGGGGCGGGCTCTGCCACTCCTTCTGGCACCGCTTACCTCGGGGCCATGCGGATCGCGCCGTCTAGCCGGATCACCTCTCCGTTCAACATCGGGTTCTCGATGATATGCGTGGCCAGTGAGGCGTACTCCTCCGGGGTGCCGAGCCTGGAGGGGAACGGCGCCTGCTTGCCCAACGACTCCTTCGCCTCCTCCGGCAGCCCGGCAAGCAGCGGCGTGTCGAAGAGGCCCGGCGCGATGGTCGCCACCCGGATACCGTGCGCGGCCAGCTCGCGCGCTATGGGTAACGTCATGCCGACGATGCCGCCTTTGGAGGCGGAGTAGGCAACCTGCCCGATCTGGCCGTCGTAGGCCGCGACGCTCGCGGTGTTCACGATGACCCCGCGCTCCCCATCCCCGCCGGAGGGCTCCCGGCGAGACATCGCCTCGGACACGAGACGTATGGCATTGAACGTCCCGATGAGATTAACCTGCACGACCTTGGAGAAAGAGTCGAGCCCGTGCGGACCGTTCTTGCCGAGCACTTTCTCCGGCGGGCCGATTCCGGCGCAGTTGACCAGTCCGTCCGGCCCGCCGAGCTCTTCCGCCGCCTCCACCGCGCCGCGCAGGGCCTCCTCGTCCGTAACGTCGGCCTCTACGAACCGGCCGCCTTTCGGGGCCTCGCCCGCCAGGTCCGCGACCACTACCTTTGCCCCGGAAGCGGTTAGCCTCTCGGCGGTCGCCCAGCCGAGGCCCGAGCCGCCGCCGGTCACGATGAAGGTGCTGCCGTTTAGCTGCATTGGATACCTTAGATCCTCTCTATAACGGTGGCGGTCGCCATGCCGTGCCCGATGCACATGACCTGTAGCCCGAGCTGTCCGTCGGTGGATTCGAGCCCGGCGACCAGCTTCGCCATCAGGCCGCCGCCCGTCGCGCCCAGCGGGTGTCCGTGGGCTATGGCTCCGCCCCAGGGGTTGACCCTGTCCATGTCCGGCTTAAGCTCGTCGGCCCAGGAGAGGGCGACCGTGGCGAAGGCCTCGTTTATCTCGATCCAGTCCAGATCGTTTATGGAGATGCCGGCCTTCTTGAGCGCGGCTCGGGTCGCCGGGATCACACCCGTAAGCTGCAGCGCCGGGTCGTCACCGACCGCCACCCGCGAGAGGAACCGCGCCTTCGGCTTAAGCCCGTCGGCCTCGGCCCGCTCACGGTCGGCGACTAGCACGGCGGAGGCCCCGTCTGAGAGCTGACTGGCGTTTCCCGCCGTAACCACGCCGTCCTCGCGGAATACGGTATCCAGAGCCGCCATCTTCGAGGAGTCCACGCTGGGCCGGACTCCCTCGTCCACGCTCAGCTTTACCTCGTTGCCTTCCTTGTCGAGGCCGGTGGTTGGCAGGATCTCTGGCCACTCGCTTCTGCCACCCGCCCGCTGGTGACTGCTCGCCGAGAGAGAGTCCGCGTCCTCGCGGGTGATACCCCACCTGTCCGCGATCCGCTCGGCGCTCTCGCCCTGGTGTATGAGCTCCTGTTTTTCGAGCAGGTCCGGGTTCAGCTTCTCGAAGCCGCCACCGATGTCGGAGAACATCGGCGCTCTAGTCATGCTCTCCACGCCGCACCCGATAGCGTAGCTCATGTCCCCGGCGGCTATCGCCTGCGAGGCAAAGTGCACCGCCTGCTGGCTGGAGCCGCACATCCGGTTCAGCGTAACAGCCGGGACCTCGACCGGGAATCCGGCAAGCAGCACGCCGAGCCTGCCGACGTTCGCGCCCTGCTCCCCGGCCTGGGTGACGCACCCGGTCACGACATCCTCGACCTCAGTGTCGTCCAGCCCTGCGCGCTCTACGAGACCGCGCAAGGTACGGGCTAGAAGCGCATCCGGCCTCGTCTCCCGGAACGCGCCGCCCCGCTTGCCAAACGGCGTGCGCACCGCCTCCACGATCACGGCTTCGCCCATCTCGAACCTCCTCTACGCCACTTACGTACGGTTCCCCAGTACATCATTCTAACTATGTTTTGAGCCGGTACCCGGTCTTGAAGATCCACCACACCGCCGTCATACAAAGGGCCAGGAAGAGGACCGTCATGCTCAGGCTCAAGCCGACGCTCACATCGGCGATCCCATAGAAACTCCAGCGGAAGCCGCTGATCAGGTACACGACCGGGTTGAACAGGGTTACCGTCTGCCAGAATGGCGGCAACATGTCGACGGAGTAGAAGCTGCCGCCGAGGAAGATCAACGGCGTGACTATGAGGAACGGCACGAGCTGCAGCTTCTCGAAACCGTCGGCCCAGATCCCCAGCACGAAACCGAAGAGGCTGAAGGTCATGGCCGTGAGCAGAAGGAACGCGAGCATCCACACGGGATGCGCGATCTCCAGCGGCACGAACAGGCTTGCGGTAGCCAGGATGATCAGGCTCAAAACGAGCGACTTGGTCGCGGCTGCTCCAACGTAACCGAGGACGATCTCGACGTAGGATACGGGGGCCGACAGGATCTCGTATATCGTACCCGTGAACTTGGGAAAGAAGATCCCGAACGCCGCATTGGTGATGCTCTGCGTCAGCAGAGAGAGCATGATGAGGCCGGGCACGATGAATGCGCCGTAGCTGATCCCGTCTATGTTCTGTATGCGAGAGCCTATCGCCGCGCCGAAGACCACGAAATAAAGGGAGGTCGAGATGACCGGCGAGACGATGCTCTGCAGCAAAGTACGCCAGGTCCTAGCCATCTCGAACTTGTAGATCGCGCGTATCGCGTGAAAGTTCATTCTCCTTCTTTCACCAAGTCGACGAAGATCTCCTCCAGCGAACTCTGTTTCGTCTGGAGATCCTTGAACTTGACGCCCGCGCCGCCCAGGTCTGCGAGCAGAGCAGGAATGTCCGCGCGTCCCGTACCCGTGTCGTAGGTGTAGATCAACTCGCTACCATCCTCGGTAAGCTCCAACTTATAGTCGGCAAGCTCGCCTGGAATCGCTTCTAGTCTGTCGTGCAATTGTAGAGTCAGCTGCTTTTTGCCGAGCTTGCGCATCAGCTCGTCCTTGTCTTCGATCAGGATTATCTCGCCGCCCGCGATCACGCCTATGCGGTCGGCCATCTCCTCGGCCTCGTTGATGTAGTGGGTGGTCAGGATTATGGTCACGCCGGTCTCACGCAGACTGCGCACCATCCGCCACATGTCCCGCCTCAACTCGACGTCGACGCCCGCCGTCGGCTCGTCCAAGAAGAGGATTCGCGGCTCGTGGGAGAGGGCCTTGGCGATCATGACCCGGCGCTTCATCCCCCCGGAGAGCGTCATGATCTTGTCGTCTTTCTTGTCCCACAGCGAGAGGTCTCTGAGCACCTTCTCGATGTAACCGGGATCGGGACGTTTACCGAAGAGCCCCCGGCTGAAAGTACAAGTGGACCAGACGGTCTCGAACGCATCGGTAGTGAGTTCCTGCGGTACGAGGCCGATCAGGGACCTGGCCGTCCGGTATTCGGTGAGTATGTCATGGCCGTCGGCTAGAACGACCCCCTGCGTCGGATTGACGATCCCGCAGACGATGTTGATCAGGGTCGTCTTCCCGGCGCCGTTCGGGCCCAGCAGGGCAAAGATCTCCCCCTGACGGATCTCCAGGTCTACGCCCCCCAGCGCCCGGAAGCCCGAAGCGTAGGTCTTGAAGAGCCCGGATACGGAAACGATGGGTTGCAAGGTCAGGCTGCCACCGCTCTCGAACGCGGAGTCTTGGCTCCGGATTTCGCTTCGGGAAACGGATTGGAACCCGGCGCTTTCTCTATCTTCTCTGAGAGGTTGCGCGGATACAATGGCACCCTTTCGAACTGGACGACTTTCAAAGCGAGAGCAGACCCTTCATGTCGTTCATCGATACACGAGCCACTAGCTTAGGTGCATCTAAGCTTACCGTAGCGCCGGTACTAGATGGCTTTTGGCAACTCTACATCCGTTTTGGCGAACTCACTACGATACCGTGCCCGTGGAGGCGGTGAATGAGAGCTTGCGTAATCTCCCATCTTCCATGATCAGGGCGGTTACGGTGTCGGCTTTGGCTCCGAGGCCGGTAACGACGGAGAGAGCGCCTTTTGGCAGCTCCGCTTCTCGAAGATTTTGGCGAGCTCCAGCGCCGAGACTCTTCAGATCTTCCTCAAGTAGTGAGTGCGATACCATCATCATGAGGAGCACGATGTCGGGCGGCGGACGCTTGCTTTCAAACGGGGTTTCGGTAGACTCGGAAGCCGAGGGACGGAACTTATTGGAGCCTATCGGAAAGGGGTCGGGATGGCGCAGAGGGTGGTGGTGCTCGGGGCGGCCCGCACGCCGTTCGGGCGGTTCGGCGGGGCGCTGGCCCCGCTCTCCGCGCCGGAGCTAGGCGGGGCCGCTATTAGAGAGGCGGTTGACCGCTCCGGGTTGGAGGACGAGGAGATCGGGCACTCCATATTCGGTGAAGTGGTTCAGGCCGGGGTCGGCCAGATCCCCTCCCGCCAGGCCAATTATCACGCCGGGCTGCCGTTCTCACTTACGACCGAGACGCTGAACCAGGTGTGCGCTTCGGGGCTTCGGAGTGCGTCGCTGGGGGAGACCATGATCCGGGCCGGAGACTATGAGGCCGTGCTGGCCGGGGGCATGGAAAGCATGTCGAACGCACCGTATCTCCTGGAGAAGGCGCGCTGGGGGGCGAAGATGGGCGACGCCGCGATGGTCGATGCCATGATGCACGACGGCCTTCTCGACGCCTTCGAGGAGGTGAACATGATCCGCTTCGGCACCGACGGCGCTAAAAAGTACGGCCTCTCCCGCGAGGAACAGGACGAGTGGGCCTTGCGGAGCCACCAGCGCGCGGCTGCGGCTGCGGACGAGGGGCGGCTGGCAGAGGAGATCGCCGGGGTCAAGGTGCCTGGTAAGAAAGGCCAGACGGGCTACGTCGAGGCCGACGAGCCGATCCGGCGCGACACCACCCTGGAGAAGCTGGCCGCGCTGCCGCCCGTGGACGAGGGCGGGACGGTAACCGCCGGAAACGCGCCCGGGGTCACCGACGGCGCGGGGGCGCTGGTGCTGGCGAGCGATTCGTTCGCCGGGCGGCGTGGGATCGAGCCTCTGTGCAGCCTCGTGGCGCACGCCAAGGTCGCGGAGGGGCCTGCTGACCTGCTGACCGCGCCCGGAAACGCCGCCAAGGCCGCGCTCGCAAAGGCTGGCTGGGAGGCCGGGGAGCTCGATCTCGTGGAGATAAACGAGGCGTTCGCGGGGGTGGCCATACATTCGTCGAGGATGCTCGGCGTGGACCCCGAGATAGTAAACGTGAACGGCGGAGCGCTCGCGCTCGGTCATCCTATCGGTGCCAGCGGGGCGCGGATACTTACGACGCTCATCCACGAGCTACGACGGCGCGGTGGTGGCAGGGGACTGGCCGCGATCTGCTCCGGCGGCGGCCAGGGCGACGCCGTACTCGTAGAGGTTTAGGAGGCACGCATGGACTTCGGGCTTACATCCGGGCAGCGGGAGATCCGGGACCAGGCAGCACGGTTCGCCGACGAGGAGGTCGCGCCGCAGGCCGCGGAGCTGGACCAGGAGGACCGGGTCCCGTTCGAGACGCTCGAGACGCTCTCGGGGATGGGATTCATGGGCCTGTGCGTGCCGGAGGAGTACGGCGGGGCGGGGTCGGACTTCGTCTCGTACGCGCTGATGCTGGAGGAGGTGTCCCGCGCCGACGCCGGGCTCGGGGCGACGCTCGCCGTCCACACGAGCGCGGGCACGCTGCCGATCCTGACCTACGGCACGGAGGATCAAAAGACGCGGTGGGTGCCGCCTCTTGCGCGGGGAGAGAAGATCGGCTGCTTCGCCCTCACCGAGCCGGAGACGGGCTCCGACGCCTCCGCCATACAGACCAGGGCCGAGCGGGTGGACGGCGGCTACCGTCTGAGCGGGCACAAGCAGTGGATCACCAACGGCCGAATCGCCGGAACCATGACCGTCTTCGCCCGTGTGGAGGATAAGGGCGTGGATAAGGGTGTAACGGCGTTCGTGACCAGCATGGACGCGGAAGGCGTCTCGTTCGGCAAGCATGCGAAGAAGCTGGGCGTGATCTCGGCCACCACCGACGACGTGATCCTGGACAATGTATTCGTGCCCGAAGAGGACCGGCTCGGCGAGGAGGGCAAGGGCCTTTCGGTCGCGCTCGGAACGCTCGATCCCGGCAGGATCGGGGTCGCCGCGCAGGCCCTCGGCATCTCCGAAGTCGCGTTCCGCTACGCCACGGACTACTCCACGAGGCGGGAGACCTTCGGTAAGCCGATAGCCGAGCATCAGGCGGTCGCATTCAAGCTCGCCGACATGCAGACACGGACAAGGGCCGCGCGTCTACTCACCTACGAGGCGGCCTGGATGCGGGACCGGGGCGAGCGGGTTACCGAGGCCGGGGCCCGCGCAAAGCTCTATGCCTCGGAGACGGCGAACGAGGTGACACACGAGGCCCTACAGGTGCTCGGTGGCCGGGGCTACATGAAGGACGAGAGCCCCGTCGAGCGCCACTACCGCGACGCGCGGGTGACCGAGATCTACGAGGGCACCTCCGAGATACAGCGCCTCGTGATCTCCCGCGGCATCCTTCGCGAGCACGCAGAGTCTCTACAGCTCCAAGATGGCGCGGTGGTAGGGTAGAGACAAGGCCAAAGCGCCACACCGCTACCCACAAGGTCCGCGAGAAGGCGTCCTGTACCATAAGCTCCGAACAAGACCAAGGCAGGGTTTGATCCACCGCCGCCCCGAGACGTAGATCGAGCAACTCGCTGCTCTCTAGCTCCTTCCGGACCCTCGCTCTCCAGCGCGATGTGTTGGTCGCTTACCCGGAAGGCTTAATGGCATTTGCACCAGACACACTCCAGGATTACAGTGCAACAAAAGAGACATAAACCTCAGGTACGGCCCGTGGCAATCCTGCACGAAAGGAGCACGGAACGGAGTTTCTGGGAGTTGTGCTAAGCACGACGGGGTCAACAGGTAAGGTAGGAGGTTATCGTGGGTTCACGCCGGGACAAGGCTCTGGAGATTCGCCGGGGCGCCGCGGGGATCGCCGCTTCGCGCTCGCACCCCGAGCATCGCGGCAACGGCGACGAGCAGCGTTACCGCCGCGATGTGAACAGGAATGGCACCGAGCGCAACGAGCCAAGCTACATAGGCAACTTCACCAAGTGCCTGCCGCACGACGCCGAAGGGTTCGTGCTCGACCCGCGAGACTACGAGGAGTGGGTGCGGGCCATAGACTCCGGAGACCCCAGGGACTTCCGGGGGCTGCGTATAGGGCCGGGGCCGTTCCAGGCTCACGGGGACTTCGAGTATAAGCCGGATGGCACGCCGCAGCTAAACTGGTCGGCGAGCTATCAGGGGCTACCGGACGGTCCCGGCGTACGAGCCTGGGAGAGCCAGGGAGCGGGGCTGACCTACGACCTCGAAGGCCCGGATGCCCAGGCGGTGACCATGCCGCCCTGCCCCTCGCTTGAGAGCCAGGAGCTAATAGCCGAGATGGGCGAGGTCTACTGGCAGGCCCTGTGCCGGGACGTACCATTCGCCAATTGGGACTCTGACTCCACGATAGATGCGGCGCGTAACTCCCTCAAGCGCCTGTGGTGGTTCCGCCGCGACCAGACGTTGAATTTGGACGGTACGACCGACGTGCTGCCGGAGTCGCTTGCCCGCAGGCGCATCCTGAGCGAGGATGGCAGCGACGCCGTTCCTAAGGAGAAGCTCTTCCGCGGGGTCGCTCCGGGCGAGCAGGAGGGGCCATACCTCTCGCAGTTCCTGCTGATTGGCAATGGCGGGATCAACTCGGGCGACACCGCGCACACCATCTCTGACGGCATGATCTCCTACGGCGCGCTACGCACGGATCAGCGCGTGCGGGTGGCCACCTCGGACGACTACCTGACCGATTGGGGCGAGTGGCTGGACGTCCAAAACGGCGCGGACACCAGGGGGCGCGAGAGCTACGCCTCGGGCTCCTCTGGCTACCGTTTCATCGCCACCCCACGGGATCTCGCAACGTACGTCCACTATGACGCGTTGTACGAAGCCTACCTGAACGCCTGTCTGATCCTGCTCGGCCTGAAAGCTCCGTTCGACCCGGGACTGCCTTTCCGTGGTCCCGACTACATAGACAAGCAGCAGGGCTTCGCCCAGTTTGGCGGCCCGCACATATTGACCCTCTTGACAGAGGTAGCCACCCGGGCTCTAAAAGCGGTCCGGTACCAGAAGTTCAACGTCCACCGGCGTCTGCGGCCAGAGGCTGTGGGCGGCTGGATGTACCAGCGCCAAAACGGTGGCCCGGTGACCCGACAACGGCTCGCCACCCTGGAGAACATGCAGAATGCGTTCGCGGGTTCATCCGGTATAGGCTTGAGGCTCGACACCGCGAACGGGGCGAACGGCAACTGGCTCTTGCCGATGGCCTTCCCCGAGGGCTCTCCGGCGCACCCCTCCTATGGGGCCGGTCATGCAACCGTGGCTGGAGCCTGCGTCACCCTGTTGAAAGCCTGGTTCGACTCCGGCTGGGAGCTCGAGGACGGGTCCGGCAATCCTATTGCGTACGAGCCGCTCTCAGACGGCAGCGCCCTCGCCGACGTAAGCGGCACGCTCACGGCCCCTCTGACCGTCGAGGGCGAGCTGAACAAGGTAGGCGCGAACATCGCCATCGGCCGGGACTGGGCCGGAGTCCACTACTACACGGACTACTACGAGTCCTTCAGGATGGGTGAGCAGGTGGCAGTCGGGCTACTAGAGGAGCAGAGGCTCACCTACCAGGAGAACTTCTCGCTCACCGTACCGCTCTTCGACGGGTCGGCCGTGAGGGTCTGATCCCTACCGGAACATCGAGGGTTCCAGCTCGCGCACCACCGAGCACCGGTCTATGGGGAGATCGGCCAGGCGGGCGTGCTCGTACACCAGCTCCACGCTCGGGGACTCGTACTCGCAGTAGAGCTTGCCTTCCTCGGCGGAGTAGTAGGATCGGATCCAACGCACCCCCGGCAACTGGTCTAGAGCTTCCAGGGACTTGAGCGCGGAGGCTTCTATCTTCTCCTCCGATACCTCTCCGACCGTCCGAACCAGAATGTACTTCGGCATCTAGCCTCTCCTCTCCACGATTGACGGACCTACCGTTGCCTTTTTCAACTCTTCCTCTTTCGACGCGGCTTCTTCGTGAGTGCCCCGAGCGCCTTCCACGTCTCCCAGGGTCTCGTAGGTTCTGGAGATGTCCCGGAGAGCGCCGACTTCGCCTTCCCTGTCTCCGAGCCTCCGGCGCAGGCGCAGCGAGCGTTTCAGACAGGAGAGGGCGCTCGAATGGTGTCCGAGCTCCCCGTGACTCTCCGCCAGGCTGGTGAGAACGTAAGCCTCGGCCTGAGAGTCTCCCAGCTCCCGCATTCGCTCTATCGCCCCCTTGCTACACCGGACGGATTCCCTGAGGCGGCCCAGGCCGCGATAGACGACGCCCAGGCTGGCCAGGGCTGCCGCCGTATGCTCCGGTTCGCCGTGCTCTCCGGCGAGGTCCAGGGCCTCCTCGTAGTAACGGGCGGACTCTTCCGGGGCTCCCATCTTCCAGCGCAGACCGGCCAGGTCCATCAGGACCTTCCGTAGATGCCCGGATTCCTCCAGCCCACGATACGTCTCGGCGGCGGCTTCGTAGGCGTCTAACGCCTCTGCCGGACAATCGAGAGAGAAGTGGAGCACGGTACCGAGCAGGAATAGGGCTTCCGCTTTGCCGGAGAGATCCTCGGCCAGGCCGGAACCCTCACAGGCCCTCTGCAGGAGCCCGGCCGCCTGCCTATAGGTCTCCGCCGCGCCGGAGGCATCCCCTTCTCGTTCCAAGCAGACGCCGACTCCTATGAGCGCGTATCCCTCGTCCCGGGTGTAGCCCGTATCCTGGGAGAGGCGGGCGGCGGCGCGGAAATGCCCGAGCGCCTCTTCCGGGGATTCGAGGCTCAGGTAGATATTGCCGCAGTTAAGATGCCCGGTGAAATGCAGGTTCTTGACCCCGGACTTCTCTAACAGCGCCAGACCTTTGTGGTGGAGCGCGAGCGAGGCCTGGAGGTCTCCTCGCTCGCGGTGGATGTTCGCTACCTGATTTATCTTGAAAGACTCGCCGAGCTTGTCTCCCAGCTCCCTGTCGAGCTGAAGAGCTTCCTCCGCCCAGCGCAGGGCGCTCTCGTAGTCGCCCATCTTGCGATACACCTGGGTTATGTTGTTGGCGTCCCCGGACTCGGCCTGTCTATAGCCGAGGCTGCGGTGTATCCAGAGCGCCTGCAGGTTCGCCTCCAGCGCGCCCGCGTGATCTTGGTTCCTCCAGCGCGCGTAGCCCAGCTCCCGGTGCGCCCGGGCCTCCCCGGCCATGTCGCCCAGCTCCCGGAAGATCTCCACCGCGGCCCGCCCGGACTCCGCGGCGGCTTCCGGGTTCGTGACCATGAGGATACCGATACGCCGGATGTGGGCTTCCGCGATCTTGTCCCGGTCTCCCAGATGGTTCGCAAGCTCGAAAAGCTCCTGCACCGCCGCCGTGCGCTCTTCCCACCGATCCAGGTGCTCGATAAGAACTTCCCGCGCGGCGAGCAGCTCGAACCGCGTCTCCCCGGAGCCTGGCACCTTCTCCGTGATCTCCAGCGCCCGGTCGTAGTCTCTTACGGCGGTCTCCCAGGTGTGGCTCCCCGCCGCCTTCCGCGCCGCCCGCACTAGGCTATCCAGCGCCGGCCGCCACTCTTCCGCCTGCACGTAGTGGTGGGCGAGCTCCGCCGGCTCGCCGTCCTCCTCTTCCAGAGCCCGCGCCACCCGGAGGTGCAGCATCCGGCGCACGGGCTCGTCTGTAGCCCCGTAGAGCGCCTGGCGCAGCTTGTCGTGCGAGAACTGGTAGCTCTGGAAGCTCTCGACGACCATGCCGGAGCCTATAAGCGGTTTTATAGTGTCGAAGATCTCGAACTCCCCGCGCCCCACGACCCGGCACAGGAGCCCGAGGTCGCAGCCGCGCCCGACGACGGCGACGACCTCCAGCAGCTCCCGAGCCTCCTCGTTCAGGCCGCCGAAGCGGGCCTGAATGAGGGAGCGCACCCCCGAGGGCAGCGCGCTCTCCTGTAACACCTCGCCCTTTAGCCCCGAGATGCGCCGCCGGTCGTCTATCTCTACGGCCCCGGACTCTATGAGCCAGCGCAGATACTCCACGGCGTAGAACGGGTTACCCTCCGACTCCCGGTACACGAACTCCGCGAGCGGTTGCAGATCCCCGAACGACTTGCGGGACATGCGGACGAGCATCCGGGTGACGTCTTCTAGCTCGAGACGGTCCAGGCTGATCCTGTCGAGAGCCCGCCTCTCATCCAGCTTCTCCAGCCACTCCGATAACTCCGGCGCTTGTTCGCGGCGGTAGGTCAGGACCAGCATTACCTTCTCGCCGGAGATCCGCTTTGCCAGGTAGGATAGAAAGTCCAGCGTTGCGGGGTCCGCCCACTGGAGGTCGTCTATGAACAGGATCAAGCCTTCGCCCGAGGCCTCGCGCAGAAGTGTCCCCGCCAACTCCTGATACATGCGCGCGGCGCCCTGGGGCCGGTCGGTCCAGGGGTAGTCTGGAGTCGCTTCGTGGCTCTCGGATAGCTCGGGGACCGCCTCCGCCACGCTCTCGGCTTTCCCGAGCGCATCCACTACCGGCTCCAGCGGTGGGCCAAGCTCCCGCTCGTAGCAGCGTCCCCGGAGGACGTGGACGCCCCGGGAACGGGCATAGCCCAGAAACTCTTCCGCAAGCCTCGTCTTCCCGACCCCGGCCTCGCCCTCGACCGCGATGGTACTCCCGCTGCCGAGCAGAGCCTGCCTCAACCGTTCGGCGAGCACCCCGTGCTCCCCGTCGCGGCCCACGAAATGTGTCCGGCTGAGGGAGTAGGGGAGTCTCAGGGGACGGCGTGGTTTGGGGTACCGCCGCAGCTCATCCACGCCCGGCACGTCCCGGGCCTCTATCTGGGATTTGAGACGTTCCAGGTCCGCCGAAGGGATGGCGCCCAGAGCCTGTCTCAGCATCCTGGAGTAGTCGCGAAAGGCTCTGAGAGCCAGGTTCTGCTCTCCGGCGCAGTAGTGATACAACATTAAGCGCCGGTGGATGTCTTCCCCGTACCCGTCCAGGGTCAGCGCCTGCTTGCAGGACTCTACAGCCTCGGAGTAACGGCCTTTTAGCGCCAGGCACTCGGAGAGTTCCGAACACAACGTTAGCTCGCGCTCCTTCAACCGGTCCCTGGCCTCTATCGCCCACTCCTCGTAGGGCTCCTCGGCCAGAAACTCTCCCCGCGCGTAACCGAGTGCCGCCCGGTACTCGCGGATGGCATCATCCACTCTCTCGGCCTGCCGGGCCTCGTCGGCCCGCCGTCCGTGCCGCTCGAACTCCCAGGCGTCGACCTCGCAGTCAGCATCGCTGTTGAACGAGTAACCGGGCCGCTTCTGGTGGATGTAGCTTGAGGCCGAGCCGTGCCCGAGATCCGGCTCCAGCGCCCGTCTGAGCAGGCTTACCGTTACCCGGAGGCTGCGTTCTGCGGCATCCGGGGTCAGGCCGGACCATAGAGCATCAATGATCTCGTCTCTGGAGAACACGTGTCCGGGGCGGGTCAGGAGCAGCTTCAACAACGAGCGAGTCTTCTGCCGCCCCCACTCTTTGCTACCGACGAGTTCTTCTCCACGCCGCACCCGGAACTCGCCGAACAGGTTTATCTGCAGTCCCGCTTCCCTCACCCCTGGGGCCCCAAACACACAGGTATTGAGACATACGTTTCAAAGAGGATCATAGCACGATAGGTAGAGTTGCCGCACCCTATGAGCGGGTGGTTTTTGGCATCCTTTTAATCGGCTACCGGAGGCTCCGGCAGCAAACCTCCCTCTCGTAACAAATGCGTAACTTCAAACGGTTAGCCTCCCGCATGGAGATGTTGGCGAGATCTGAGTAGGTAAGCGTTAGATATGCGCAAGTCCAGCCGACCGGGGCCGGGTCACCGGTGACTACCGTCGCTCCTCTATCCCACGTACGGAGGATTTCAAGACAATGAATGTGTCGTGGGAGCTAACTGACACCTGTTTCATCAGTAACGCAGTCCGTGCTTGTGTGATCGCGTGAGATGCGAAACGTTCCGCTCCTGATCGGGAGTCCCGGTAGACGCAGGCTCAGTGCCGTCACGCTGGCCGGTACGGGACCCTTGTAATGCTACTGCCAGGTACGCTCCGGCGTTGGCTGCCGGCTCTCGGCACCGCGGTCCCCCTCATCATCCTGCCCATCGCCGTGTTGAGCCTTCCATTGGCCGCGGCGAAGGAGATGGGCCTGTCGGAGAGGGAGACGGCGAGCTGGATCCTGGCACTGTACGGCCTTCCGGGCCTTTTGAGCCTGGTGCTTACCATCCGTTATCGTCAACCGCTTCTTTTAACTGGAAACTTTTTCGTGCTCATCTTTATCGTCTCCCTCGGCAGCAGTCTCAGCTACCCGGAGCTTATCGGTGCCTCTGCCTTGGCGGGCGCTTGTGTAGTGCTACTCGGCGCGCTGGGTCTCACGAGGCGTCTTGCGGACTGGATACCGGCTCCGATAGTGTTCGGTCTCCTCGCCGGTGCCGTCATGTCCTTTGTCTCGGACATCTTTGGTTTTCTGGGCGAGGCGCCGGTGCTGATCGGCGGCACCGTCCTGGCCTATTTCTTGAGCCTTCGTATACTTGGATCTCGTTTACCCGCTATCCTGCCGGCGCTCATTGCGGGTCTCGCCATCGCCGCACTAGCCGGACACCTGGGAGGGGCGTCTACACGCCCATCGTCGCCGGTGGCCGTACTCACGGTTCCAGAGTTTTCGGTGCAGGCTATCGCTACCGCCACCCCGGTACTCGTCATCATAATCACGCTCCAGTCGAATCTGCCTTCGATGGTCTTTTTGCAGAACGAGGGTTACCGTCCGCCCGAGCGTGTGGTCAACAACGTGAGTGGGATGGGTACGCTCCTGGGATCGCTACTCGGCCCGGCCGCGGTCTCTCTTTCGCTACCGGTCACGGCACTCGTAGCCGGACCGGACGCCGGCGAGCATCAGTACCGCCAGCGGGCCGTATACCTGGCGAGTGGAGCAGTGGTACTGGTCGCGCTGCTGGCCGGCATCGCCGCGGAGATACCGGAGATCATCCCTCTACCGCTGCTCCTTACGCTCGCAGGGTTGGCGGCGGTGGGCGTGCTGGCAAACGCGCTGCAGGAGATCACCCGCGGACCTTTGCTGCTCGGGCCTCTGTTCGCGTTTGCTATCGCTCTCTCGGATATCTCACTACTCGGCTTCGGGCCCTTTTTCTGGGCGCTCGCCATTGGCACAGGCATCTCGTTTTTGCTCGAACGAGACGAGCTGCAAGAGTTGCGCTCACCCGTGCCCGTGGCAGGGGGACGTTCAAAATCGCAGGGGGGAGCAACAAAGTGAACTGCTGCTGTGTAGAGCAATGGCAATACTCTGATACACGCCCCGGTGGCTTCGTCGAACAACAAGCTGCGGCAATCCTGTGTCCTCACGCGGAGGCTATCTAGCGGCTCTTCTATACGAGGCTTTTCCCGGCAGCGTCGTGGCAAGCCCGAGTTCGTGGGCCAGTCTAGCTCCTGCCTCGCCGCCCAGGGCGAAGGCTATCCACTCAAGAGCGTCCCTCTGGCGATCGGTGCTGCGGGCGCGGACTCGGGCTACATTATCCAGGCGCTCGGCGAAAATCCTGCGCTCGCAGGAAGGCTCGTCGCAGAAGAACTTCCGCACCTGAACCCGTAAACGCATCGAACTCCTGGAGCACGGCAGGTCGGCCAGAGTGCGGGTGTAGAGACCATGAATGCGACGTGAAGAATGCTTGCAAACCGGGCAAATAGCGGCGCTGCTAGTCGTTGAGGCGTGGATAGTAAAGCCTCGATCATCGAGCACGATCTCCTCTACGTGTAAACCCTCCGGCACAGCGAAGGAAGCGAAAGGTCTCATGGCTATCTCCTATGCGTGTGAGCGGCCTGAACGAAGGCATCCACCGCCTCTCTCACCCCGTCTTCTCGCCGCAGGCGCTCTCCGAGTGCCCGGGCTCGCTCCCTCACCTCCGGTTCTTCGGCGGCCTTTATTGCCTCCGCCAGTCGCTCGGCGCAGAGCCTTTTTCGAGGAATCGGCGCGGGACCAGCCCCAAGAGCGTGAACGCGCCTTCCCCACATCGGCTGGTCGCCTATGAAGGGGACGATGGCGGTTGGCACGCCTGCTCGCAGGGATGCCGCGGTGGTTCCCGCCCCGCCGTGATGGACCGCGACGGAGATATGCGGGAAAAGCCAGTCGTGGGGGACCTCTTCTGCCTTGAAGATCCCCTCCGGCAGATCGGGGTTGGAGAGCCCGCCCCAGCCGGTAAGCAATATCCCTCTCCTGCCGGAGAGCCTGAGCGCTTCGAGCACTACCTCGGTGGTCTCCTCGGGATCGCGCTCGTTCATAGAACCAAACCCGATGCTGACCGGTGGAGGACCGGCCGAGAGGAAGTCTTCGAGGGCTTTTGGTGGCTTGAAGTCGTCAGGCCGCTGTAGGGACCAGTAGCCGGTTACGCGCAGGTGTCCGCCCCAGTCGTGGGGCTTGGGAAGGACCTGTGGGCTGAAACCATAGAGGCAAGGGTTCCGATCTCTGACCATGGCCCCGAAGGAGTCCCGCCCACGCATGGGTGGCAGCCCGAGGATTCCTCGCCTGGCCCGGTTGGTAGTGTTCCTCAAGAGTATTAGGCTCTTCTCCGCGAGCCAGTAGGTAGAGAGGTTGTACCCGGCGCGTAAGGGTGAGCCCTCCGGTAACCACCCGGGAGCTTCGGGGAACCCCATGCAGGGTAGCTCGCGCGTGGGATGGACGTGCTGGAGGAAGGCGGGCACGCACGGGATGCCGAGCAGTTCGGCGACGTGGTAGCCGGAGAAGAAGCCAATCGCCGAGCAGAGGATAGCGTCCGCTCCGCGACAGACCTCCAGGGCATCGGCGAAGCTTTTCTTCGCTAAAGGGTTCATGGTCGAGAGGACGTGGCGGGCGAGCAAAAGCGGATTCTGTCCAGCCTCCTCCATCTTCACCCGCCGTTTGCCGGGCTCTTCTTCGGCCAGCTGAACACCGAGTTCGCCACTGACTATCTCGTAGTAGTCGCCGAGGATTGGCTCGTAGTCCAAGCCACGAGCGCATACCTCCTGTTCGAAGTTCGTGTAAGCGGCGAAACGAACCTCGTGCCCGGCCTCCTTGAGGCCGAGGCCCAGCGCAAGGTAAGGCCAGACGTCGCCGCGGCTGCCCATCGCCAGCACCGCAACACGCATTAGACGTTCTCCCCGGCGCTGTCGATTCCTCGCTCCAGGATGCCGTGCATAAGGAGATCTACTACGTGTTCCTTGCGCGCTTCGACGAAACCCGGATGGTCGGGGTCGATCCCGAGCGTGCGGATCAGACCGCCTCCGAGCTGGAAAGGAAAAGCGCACAGCGCAATCATGCTTGCCGCCAACTGGGCTACGTCGACCTCCCGAAACGGTCCCCTCCGTAGATCCTCGTCGAGTACCTCGAGCCCAAAGGCACTCAGCGACTCCGCCATCCGGGCCTCGGGAGAGGAGGCGCCCTCAAGAGCGGCGTCTTCCCCAGAGGCTTCGCGCTCGACAAGGCGAACGTAGTTGGGGTTAGCTGCAAGGAAGTCCACGTAGGATCTGAGAGCGTCGGCTATTGACTCCCCAGGATCTTTCTCTTCAGCCTTAGCCCGATCCAAATCCGCCGACCGAGCCTGCTCGGCAAAGTCTCGTACCCTCTGCGCAAGTCGCTCCTTGACCGCAACGTACACGCCCTCTTTGGAACCGAAGAAGTAAGAGGGCGTGCCGCGCGAGACGGCCGCCTCCCGCCCGATCTGCTGGAGACTCGTCATGGCGTACCCCCTCTGCGCGAACAGACTCTCCGCCGCATCGAGGACAGCAGCTTTTGTCCTGTTCGGGTCACGTACCCACTCTCGCTCCAAGATTGCGCCGCCTTCCTACCAGATGCTTGATAGCAAGCAAGTATAGACGGCCACGCAACACAGGTCGACACGGGCTCTGGGCGACTGATGTGTCCTATGTGCGCGCAGCTCTACTTACGCTTCACCTAGAGTCCGGGAGATCCACGACTTCATGGGTTGGACTGTCCGCACCACCCGGACGGGCTTTTTCGGAGCCCTGCGCCGGTACTCCAACGGGGCGGACGGCAACGGAGCTCACTCCCGTAACAAAAGCGTAACCCCGGCTGGATAGTCTCCCGGCAGACGAGAAACGTCAGCGAAGCAGCGAAGGAGGCGAGCCATGAAAGAGAGCTGCTACTGCGGCCGGACGGGTGAGGTAGAGGACCGGGACCCGATTCTGGACGGCAGAGGGAAGCGGGTGCTCCAGTGTCCCGAGTGTGGTCACGGGGACGATCTGTGCTGGCTATCCGAGGAGGCCGGTCGTCTGCTGTGGGAAGAGGCGATGAGCCGGCGTGGAGTAACGGCCGACGAATCGCTCCCTGCCGCCTAGCGTCCCCGCCTGGGGAGAAAGGTTGGAGAGATGCGCGTGGAATTTCGACGTTGGTACGAGGCCGAGGCTTTGATGAGGGATCTAACGGTACACCGGCACGAGATCCTGGCCGCCTCCGGAGAGGATGTCGAGCGCAGGATGCGGAGCCACTACACGGAGGCGGCGGCGATCCTGGTGCACGAGAAGGCTGAAAAGGCGAGCACAGAGGCCCGGCGTGGGCCTTGACCCACCGGCGGAACCAGAGAGAACGGCCTAGTAGACGAGAACGGCCCAATCACGGAAAGGAGAAGTCATGTCGGACACCGTAACCCCAACCATAGGGGACTCGGCCATCGCGGGGCTACAGAGCGAGCTTAGAGGAGGCCTGATCCGGCGCGGCGGCGAGGGCTACGACGCCTCCCGCACGGTCTACAACGCGATGATCGACCGCCACCCGCACCTGATCGCCACCTGTAGGGATGTCGCCGACGTGATCTCCGCCGTCAACTTCGCCCGCGAACAAGGGCTGCTCCTCGCCATCCGGGGCGGCGGCCACAACGGCGGAGGACTCGGTATCTGTGACGACGGACTGGTCATAGACCTCTCGTCCATGAAGGGCGTAAGCGTAGACCCCGTGGCGCGCACCGTCCGAGCCGAGGGTGGCTGCGTCTGGGGCGACGTGGACCACGCGACCCACGCCTTCGGTCTGGCGACGCCCAGCGGCGTCATCTCCACCACCGGCGTCGGCGGCCTCACCCTGGGCGGCGGCCTCGGACACCTGACGCGCAGGTACGGCCTGACCATAGATAACCTCCTCTCCGCAGACGTGGTGCTCGCGGACGGCAGCTTCGTTACGGCCAGCGAGGAGGAGAACGAGGATCTCTTCTGGGCGCTGCGCGGCGGCGGGGGAAACTTCGGCGTCGTCACCTCGTTCCTGTTCCGGCTGCACCCCGTGAACAACATAATCGGCGGCCCGACGCTGTGGCCGCTGGAGCAGGCCCCCGAGGTCATGTGCTGGTACCGGGACTTTATCGCCGAGGCACCGGAGGATCTCAGTGGCTTCTTCGCCTTCCTGACCGTGCCGCCCGGACCTCCGTTCCCCGAGCACCTGCACCTGAAGAAGATGTGCGGCATCGTCTGGTGCTACACCGGGCCGGAAGAAGATGCCGACGAGGTGTTCGCCCCCGTCCAGGAGGTTGGCACTCCGGCGCTGCACGGCGTACACGAAATGCCCTATCCGGCACTCCAGAGCGCCTTCGACGGGTTGTATCCGCCTGGATTGCAATGGTACTGGAAGGCGGACTTCATCAACGAGCTCTCCGACGCGGCGATCGAGGCGCACCTGGGGTACGCGGAGGTCCCGACGCTGCACTCGACCATGCACCTGTACCCGATCAACGGCGCGGCGCACCGGGTCGGAAAGAACGACACGGCGTGGAGCTACCGGGAAGCAACCTGGGGAATGGTTATCGCCGGCGTGGACCCCGAACCGGCGAACAGGGAGCTCATCATCGACTGGTCGCGGGACTACTGGGAGGCTATACACCCGCACTCCGCAGGCGGCGCCTACGTGAACATGATGATGGACGAAGGCCAGGAACGGGTCCGGGCCAGCTACCGCGACAACTATGACCGGCTGGCGGCCGTCAAGCGCGAGTACGACCCCGGAAACCTCTTCCGCGTCAACCAGAACATAGTGCCGGCGGCGTAAGCGCACAGCCGTGAGAGTCTGGAGGTAGAGGCGATAGCGCGACAGGGCTGGCTCCGGAGTGGGAGAAGGGGAGCGGAGCCAGCTAGGCCGGGATATAGGAGCAAGAAACCGGAGAGCGAAGGAGGCTGGTGATGAGTACGTTCGTTTTGGTGCATGGTGGGTTTGTCGGAGGCTGGCTGTGGGAGAAGGTGGTCCCGCTCCTGGAGGACGCCGGCCATCAGGTCGAGGCCCCGGATCTCCCCAGGCACGGCGACGACCGGACCCCGATCCCGGAGGTCTCGTTACAAGGCTACGCGGACCGGATCTCCCAGGTGTTGGATGCCCAGCCCGAGCCGGTCGTGCTCGTCGGGCAGAGCATGGGCGGTATGGTCATCAGCCAGGCCGCCGAGCAACGTCCCGACAAGATAGCGATGCTCGTCTACGTGGGCGCGCACCTGTTGCGCGACGGCGAGTCGCTGCTTTCGGCCTCCGAGGACGACACGGAGTCGCTGGTCTTGTCGAACCTGGTGATGAACGAGGACGGGTCGTCCGCCATCGTCCGGGAGGACGCCATCAGGGAAGCCATAATGGCCGACTGCTCGGACGAAGACTTGGAGCGGGCTAAGTCCCGGTTCGAGCCTCAAGCCGTAGCCCCACTCGCCACGCCGATTACCCTTACCGAAGACAACTTCGGCCGGATACCGCGGGTGTACATCGAAACCCTCAAGGACCGGTCCATCAGCCCGTCGTTCCAGAAAGAGATGTACGAGCGGTTGCCCTGCGAGAAGGTCGTCTCCATGGACACGGGTCACTGGCCTTTCTACTCGGCTCCCGAAGAGTTGGCGAGCCACCTGAGCTCTCTGCCCGCGCGAGACAGTGTGCCCGGATAAAAGGAATGTGTCCTTATTCTCGACCCCGGAAATCTGTTCTACGTGGATCACAACACCAGACCAGCCGGGTGAGGAGGATTACGGACAAGGAAGAGACCGAATCGCCGGTAACAAAAGTATAAAGCCGGGCGGGTAGCTTCCCGTTGGAGCGTAGATTCCCCCGACACGAGAGAGGAGCGGAGATGCACCAGAGAAAGGAAGAGCTGCCCGTCACGATGGAAGACGGCGGCCTCAGCGTCCGCCTGACCGGCTGGGGCAACACGGCCGTGACCTTCATGCAGATGCCCGCGGGGGTGGACCTGACACCCGCGCTCGCCGGTCTACCAGAAGATCTCTGTCAGTGTCCGCACTGGGGATACGTCCTCGAAGGCGCGGTCCACGTCCGCTACGCGGATGGCGAGGAGGAGACTGTCGAGAGGGGCAACGTCTACTACTGGCCCGCCGGGCACACTGTGTGGTTCGACGAGGACACGAAGTACGTGGAGTTCAGCCCGGAGGCCGGGATGAGAGACGTACTGGAGCACGTCACGCACCAGTCGCACGGGTGATCACTCCCCGCCACCGCACTATTTTCTGGCGCGCGGTCTCGCACGGGGACCTCCTAAATTAGCGAAACGGCAAGAGCGCGGGCCCGGGGATGCTCGACAAAGGTATCTCCGGGCAGCGCGGATCACCCCCGTAGAGATGCACCAGAGAAAGAGAGAGGAGCATAAGGATGGAACGGGCACGGATTGATGGAGCGGAGCTTGAGTACGAGGTCCGGGGCGCTGGAGAGCCGGTCGTGCTGGTTCACGGCAGCATTATCGGGGACGCTTTCGCGCCGCTGTTCGCGGAGCCGGAGCTTGCGGAGCGGTATCAGCTGATCACGTACCACCGGCGCGGTTTCGCCGGGAGCACCCACCCGGATGGTCCGGTCAGTATCGAGCAGCATGCGGCCGACTGCCGTGCCCTCATGCAACACCTCGGGGTGCGGCGGGCGCACTTGGCCGGGTACTCCTACGGCGGACCGATCGTGTTGCAGCTCGCCCTCGACGCTCCGGAGATGGTGCATTCGCTCGCGCTGCTGGAGCCCGCGCTGTTCTTCGTCCCCAGCGCCGAGCAGTTCATGCAAGAGGTGGGGCCGATAGTGCAGATGTACGAGGCGGGCGACAAGAGGGGGGCGATAGACGGGTTCCAGCAGGTCGTGGTGGGTCCAGAGTACCGCAGCATGCTGGATCGCGCGCTGCCGGGAGCCTTCGAGCAGGCCGTTGTCGACGCCGATACGTTCTTCCGGAACGAACTCCCCGCTCTCGGAGAGTGGAAATTTACCCAGGAAGACGCAGCACACATCACGCAGCCGGTTCTCGCCGTGCTCGGGGGAGAAAGCCATACCCTCTCGCCGGTTCCGGTGGAGATATACGAGCTGGTACAGACGTGGTTCCCCCAGACGGAGACCTTTGTGCTGGAGGACGCCACGCACGGGCTGCAGATAATGAACCCGCGGGGAATGGCGGCGGGATTGGCCGGGTTCTTCGCGCGCCACCCGCTGTCAGAGGACACCGAGCGCGCTCTGGGATCTGAGCCGGGCGGCAGGCAGACCGCCAGGTAAGGCCAGGCTTCCACGCTCGGAGATGCCGCGCCGTATCTCCGTGGCGACTCGTGGCAGTCCGACCGGTGGCAGACCCGCCACACCGAAAGACCCCGTCAGTGCCGACGATCCGAAACATCCTTGCTCGGCACTAACCGGAACACCACAGAAAGGAGGAGCGGACATGACGGACACCAGGGGCGTGGCGACGACAGAGCTGGAGGTGATGGTGCGGCTCGACGAGCGTCCCGGCAACCCGGCAATCACGCCGGAGGGCAGGATGATCCTGAGCCTGCACCCGTTTCCCCATGGCGAAGCGTCGCCGTATCGCGTGGTCGAGGTGCTGCACGACGGGAGCACTGTCCCGTTCCCGAACGAGGAGTGGAGCACCGCGCCGGACAGCGAGGGCGTTGGGCTATCCGCGGTGATCGGGGTCCAGTCCGACAGCAAGGGGGTGGTCTGGATCCTGGACATAGGCGGCGGCGAGAACCCATCCCCCAAACTGGTCGCCTGGGACACCAGAAAGGATGAGCTGCACCGCGTCATCCACGTCCCGCCGGATGCCACCCGGTACAACTCCTTCCAGCAGGATCTCGCCATAGATGAGGCTCATGACGCCATCTTCATTGCGGACGTATGCCACGGCGACCTCTTCGGAACCAGCGACCCGGCTATCGTGGCCGTGGACCTGGAGACGGGCAGCGTCCGGCGCGCCCTGCAGGATCACCCCAGCCTCCAGCCCGAGGAAGACGTCTCGCTGGTCATCGGAGGTCACCCGCTGCTTACCTTGAACCCCCAGGGTGAACTGGAGGAGTCCAAGATCGGGCTCGATCCTATAGTCATAGACCACCAAAACGAGTGGGTCTACTACGGTGCTCTCCACGGCAAGAGCATCTTCCGCGTCCGCGCCGCCGATCTCCTCGACGAAAGCCTCTCTGAGGAAGAGCTCGGCAGCCGGGTACAGCGTCACGGCGATAAGCCCATAAGCGACGGCATCAGCATAGACACCGCCGGTAACGTCTACGTCACCGACCTCGCGAGCAACGCGATAGGGATAACGGCCCCCGACGGCTCCTACCACATCCTGACCCGGGACGACGAGCACTGCATCTGGCCCGACGGCATGAGCCACGGCCCGGACGGTTACCTCTACGTGACCGCCAGCCAGCTCCACCGCTCGGCCCCGCTCAATGCCGGAGAGGAGGTCTCCGAGCCACCCTTCGAGGTCCTGCGTTTCCGGCCGCTCGCGCCGGGCGCGGTAGGCCGTTGAGGTGGGTCGTTGAGGTGAACCGGACCGAGCCAAGAGTATTCGGAAGCACTCTAACGATGCACAACCAGATAGATGGGAGAGTGAAATGACCATAGATAGCCCGGCGCCCGACCTGGGCGCCATCAAGGAGCGCCAGCAACAGACCTGGTCCACCGGAGACTACGCGAGGGTCGGCAACCTGCTGGTCATTATGGGCGAGAATCTGTGCGAGGCGGTGGACCTCCGCTCCGGCCAGAGGGTGCTGGACGTGGCGACCGGCAGCGGTAACACTGCGCTCTCCGCCGCCCGCCGCTTCTGCGAGACCACCGGCATAGACTACGTCCCCGAGCTTATAGAGCAGGCAAAGGAACGTGCCTGGGCCGAACGCCTCGACGCCGCCTTCGAGGTCGGCGACGCGGAGAATCTGCCATATCCCGACGCCTCTTTCGACGCTGTGCTCTCCACGGTAGGGGTGATGTTTGTTCCGGATCAGGAGAAGTCCGCGGGCGAGATGCTCCGGGTCTGCAAGCCGGGGGGCAGGATCGGGCTCGCCAACTGGACCCCCGACGGCTTCGTCGGCAACATGTTTCGTACCGTCGGCAAGCACTTTCCGCCGCCCGGCGTCAAGCCTCCCCCGCTGTGGGGCACCGAAGAACGGCTCGGAGAGCTCTTTGGAGACGGCGTCTCGTCGCTCGACACCACCCGGCGCGCGTACGTCTTGCACTACCCGTCGGTGGCTCACTTCATAGAGCACTTCCGCTCCTACTACGGGCCGATCTACAAGGCTTTCGCCTCCCTCGATGTCACCGGGCGCGAGGCTCTTGAAAATGACCTTAAGGAGCTCATAGGTCACTGGAACGTCTCCGGCGACAGTACGGTGGTCCTGCCCTCGGACTACCTGGAGGTGGTCGCCGTAAGGCGCTGAATAAGCTGAATGTCATCGGGTCAGAGTCTGTACGGGAGAGGAGGTGATGGGATATGAAGCGTACTTTCCTGATGTTTACGGTGGCAGCGATCATAATGGCGATGACGGCCTTCTCCGGTTCCGCTCTCGCCCACGACGGGCACGCGGGCTGCAAGGCTTTCGGACAGAACATCGCCGGGCTTGCCACGGGACTCGGTGAAACGTTCGGGCAGACCGCGGCCGCGAACGCGCCCCTGAACGATACGGTGGAAGCCGAGCAGGCGGCCCTCTGCGAGGCGGAGTACTAGAGGCCCTTGCGCCCCGCTGGCCGGCAGTGGTTGGCGGGGCGCAAAATGAGTCGCCGAGTCCGAGGTCCGGGCCGAGTTACCCGGCGGGATCTGGGAAACCGCCTTTAGACGGTCGCACCACGCACTTCGTAACGCGACTTCCCGTTCTTTTTTGCCTCGTACATCGCGGCGTCGCACGCGCTCAACAGGTCGGAAGCCCCCTGTCCGGGCACCCCGAGGGCGATGCCGATGCTGGCCGTGACGAGCATCTCTTGTCCGCCGGCCGCCAGGGGCGGGCGCAGGGCCTCCGTGACCCTCTCGGCCGCCCGGGTCGCGTCGGATACCTGCGTGACGCCTTCCAGGAGCACCGTGAACTCGTCGCCGCCGAGGCGGGCCACCGTGTCCGTGGGACGTGTACAGTCCCGCAAGCGCCGGCCCACACCGACGAGGAGCTCGTCTCCCGCCTCGTGGCCCAGGCTGTCGTTTACGCGCTTGAAGCCGTCGAGGTCGATAAAGAGCACGGCGATGCCCTTCCCCTGCCTCGAAAGGCGTGCGGTGGCATTTTCGAGGCGCTCCGAGAATAGCCTCCTGTTGGGGAGCCCGGTCAAATGATCGTGAGAAGCCTGGAACGCCAGGCGTTCTTCGAGCGTCCTGCGCTCACCGACCATGCCCGCCATGCGAACCGAGACGAGCCCGAACAGGACCACGGAGCCGCCGACCACCAGCGGCACGTCCACCGGCAGGCCGAGCGCCGTCTGGACTACGAGTATCCCGGGCGCTATGAGCATCGCGGCCAGCAAGAAAGAGAGCCGTTGCCAGCTCAACCTGGTGTCCGCGGCGGGCGGCTGCTGAGAGAGGGCGGACATCGAGGGGTGGAGAGCGGCGGCCCCGAAGAGCACCTGGTAGAGCAGCAACCCGGCGTGGGCGGCGGCAGCGATGCCACCGCCCCCGGGGATGGAGGCGCCAAAGCTTATGCTGGAGGCCAGAAAGAGGGCGAGGCTCGCGAAGATCAGATAGTGAACCGCGCGGCGTCTGTCGGGCGCGAGGAGAAAGCGCACCAGGACGGCGATCATGAGCAGGCACGCAAACAGGTAACCGTTGTACGCCAGACCTTCGAGGAGAGAGGGGACGTACGGACCCTGGAAGAAGGCCTCGACCAGGACCCAGGAGAGCATGAAAAGCCCGGTGAGCAGGATGAGCGGGTCCACGAAACGGAAGGAGTTTTTCCCCTGTACGAGCAGCAACCCGGCTATCGTGACGGCGTATGCGGCGAGGTACAACACGTCGGCCGGCGAGGGAAAGGGATCCTTTTGCCCTGCCACGTAGGCGTGGGCGATCCAAACGAGGTCTCCGGCCACGGTCGCCAGCATCCCCAGCGCGAAGAGATGCCAGATAATGCGCCGGCCCGGCCGGTAGGCCTTGACTCCGGCGGCGATGGCCGCCACCGCACCTACACCAAAGGCGGCGCTGAAAACATCCCTGTGGATCTCTAGAGGAAGCAGGAAGTAAACGGCCGTGGCCCCGGCCCCGCACAGCACGTATAGGAGCCATGCGGGTATCCCAAAGACCTGTATAGCTCTGTTCTCCATAGCTTGCGTCTTCCCTAAATTCCCTATCTTCCCCCGGCCAGGAGTATCTCTTTCCACCCGGGATACTGCGGGCGTGTCCCAAGCCTCCCGCAGTATAGACTCGCCCCAGAAGGCCTCGCACGTCCCAGTATGCCTCCCCGACGGCGTAGCCGCGAGCCCAAAGGTGGCCTTTGCCCCGCCCCGGGCAGCGCGGCCCGCATACGGGCTTGTGTCCGCCGGAGGTTGCTGGCGGGTCTCCCGGCACGCCGGCCGGGATGCTCGGGTGCTTGCCTCTGTGGCGAAAATCCGCCCGTTCGGGTGGTTACGGGAGAGCCGGGATCGTCGTAAGATGTGTAGCAGATTTTATTTGCTGGACTGCGGCTGCACCGTTAGAAGGAGGGGACTTGGCGAACATAATCCGCCAGCCGTGTGACGAAGGCGTCCTCCGTTCGGGAAAGGCCGTGGACCCGTGCTCGCCGAGCGTCGGGGTGTGGGTTCTGGTTGCGACCATCCTCGGCTCTTCGATGGGCTTTATAGACGGCTCGGTGGTGAACGTGGCGCTGCCCGCCATCCAGCGACAGCTCGGGGCTACCGCCGTGGATGCGCAGTGGATAGTGGAATCCTACGCTTTGTTTCTGGCGGCGCTCATCCTGGTCGGCGGTTCTCTGGGGGATCATCTTGGGCGGCGCAGGATCTTCTCCGCTGGCGTCGTTCTCTTCGCCCTGGCGTCGGTGTGGTGCGGCTTCGCCCCGAGCCCGGAGCAGCTAATAGTCGCGCGGGCTGTGCAGGGTGTCGGCGGGGCGATGCTGATACCGGGCTCGCTTGCGATTATCAGCGCCTCTTTCAGCGAGGAGCGCCGGGGCAAGGCGATAGGCACCTGGGCCGCGTTCTCGGGGATCACCTCGGTGCTGGGTCCGGTCTTGGGCGGCTATCTGGTCGAGACGCTGTCGTGGCGGTGGGTGTTCTTTATAAACATCCCGCTGGCGGCGGCGGTCCTGGCGATCACGCTAACCCGGGTCCCAGAGAGCCGGGACGAGGAGGCCCGGAAGCTCGACCCGTGGGGAGCGGTCCTGGCGACTGCCGGGCTCGGCGGGCTCGTTTTCGGGCTCATAGAGTCATCCAGCGTCGGGATGGCGGACCCTCTGGTGATCGTCTCGCTGGCCGTCGGTGCGGCGGCGCTCGTGGGGTTCGTCTTCGCGGAGCTGCGGGTCGAGGAGCCGATGATGCCTCTATACCTGTTCCGTTCGCGCAACTTTACCGGGGCCAACACGTTTACCCTGCTCCTGTACTTCGCCCTGGGCGGGGCGCTGTTCTTTCTGCCGTTCAACCTGATCCAGGTCCAGGGCTACACGGCAACGGCAGCGGGCGCGGCGTTCGTGCCCGCCATAGTGCTAATGTTCTTCCTCTCTCGCTACACCGGGGCGCTCACCGACCGCTTCGGTCCCCGGCTGCCGCTGGTGGTCGGCCCCGCGATAGCCGCCGTTGGTTTCGGGCTCTTTACGCTGCCGGGAGCGGACGCGAACTCGGGGTCCGGCTCGTACTGGACAACCTTCTTCCCGGCGGTGGTCGTGCTCGGGCTCGGGCTCTCCATACTGGTCCCGAATCTGACCACCGTGGCGCTGAACTCGGTTACGGGACAGCACTCCGGGCTCGCGAGCGGGGTAAACAACGCCTTCTCCCGCGTCGCGTCGCTGCTCGCCATAGCCGTGCTCGGCGTCCTGATGTTCACCGTGTTCAGCGCAAGTCTCGACTCCAGGGTGGCGGATCTGGACCTATCCGGCCAACAGAGAGCCCAACTAGAGGAACGGAAGGTGGATCTCGGCGCGGCCCGGCCGCCGGAGAGCCTCTCGGCCGGGACGGCGGCCGCCGTGGAACGGGCGATCTCGGAGTCCTATGTGGCCGGGTTCCGGTGGGTGATGCTCGTCTGCGCCGGGCTCGCCCTGGCGAGCTCACTGAGCGCGGCGTTTCTCATACAGGGTAAGAAGGTACCCCTGGAGAGTCCCGGGATAGGCTGACCGGAGTCGAGAGGGTAGGATGCGCCGGGCTGACCGACCCCGGAAACCTCATCCTGAACGAGTCTGACTCTAACGACACTCGCAGCGAGGAGCTTATACAGTAAGCCTTTTCCACACTCTTGAAGAGCCACACCAGAGCCGTGATCGTCCGCCACCTCGACCATCCGAAAGCGCGGTCCAGCTCCGGACGGGGCGGCCGGATAACCGAACGGAAGCCTGGCGGCGGCGGGGGCGTTTGCCGGGCCCGCCGTGTGGTTCAATATCCGGCATGAAATTCGGAATATCTACTTTCGTTACCGATGATGGCATAGCCCCGGCCCCGCTCGCCCGGGCTATAGAGGAGCGGGGCTTCGACTCGCTGTTCGTCGCCGAGCACACCCACATCCCGGCGAGCCGGGAGACACCCTACCCGGGCGGCGGAGACCTGCCGGACAAGTACTACAAAACCCTGGACCCATTCGTCACGCTAACCGCGGCCGCTTGCGCCACCGAGCGCCTGCTGCTCGGTACCGGCGTCGCCCTGATGATCGAGCGCGACACCATCACCACCGCGAAGGAAGTGGCGAGCCTCGACCTCGTCTCCGGCGGGCGCTTCGTGTTCGGTGTGGGCGTCGGCTGGAACCGGGAAGAGATGGCGAACCACGGCACGGATCCCGGTAGCCGGGGCAAGCTCCTGGACGAGCAGCTCCGGGCCCTGCGGGAGATATGGACGAGAGAGGAGGCCGAGTTCCACGGTGAGTACGTGGACTTTGACCCGATCTTCTCTCGACCGAAGCCCGTGCAGCAGCCGCACCCGCCGATCTACGTCGGCGGCGGCGAGGCGGCCTTCGACCGCGTCCGCGAGAACGGCGACGCCTGGCTGGCGAACGGCGTGCCGCCGGACAAGCTGGAGCCGATGCTCGAAACGCTGCGCGAACAGACGG
This sequence comes from Rubrobacter aplysinae, assembly GCF_001029505.1. Taxonomy (NCBI): domain Bacteria; kingdom Bacillati; phylum Actinomycetota; class Rubrobacteria; order Rubrobacterales; family Rubrobacteraceae; genus Rubrobacter; species Rubrobacter aplysinae. The sequence continues at coordinate 195,457 of NZ_LEKH01000004.1, forward strand.
GCCGGGAGGTGCCGGTAACGGTGTTCGGGGCTACTGCCGAGCCGGATGCACTGGAGGGCTACCAGAGGCTAGGTGTGGAGCGCGCGCTGGTGATGCTGCCGACCCTGCCCGAGCGGGAGACCATAGAGCGCCTGGACGAACTGGCCGAGGCTACCGCCGCATTCGTGTAGCTTCTTAGAGCGGATTTAGCCCTCCTCGTCGTACTCGTGGCTTGGCGGGCGATGATGTTCTTCCGGGTCTTACAGATCATCCCGGCGCGTGCCCGAGCCCGCTCGGCCTGTCCGAGAGTGCGACCTTCGCACCTCCCGCAGTCTGCATCTTCTAGCTTCCGTCCCCGTAGTCGTAGAACCCGCGCCCCGTCTTGCGCCCGAGCCTGCCGGCCTTGACGTACTTGACCAGCAACGGGCTCGGCCTGAACCTCTCGCCGAGTGCGGCGTGCAGGTACTCCGTGTTCCTCAGCCGGGCGTCCAGGCCGACGAGGTCCGCCAGCTCCAGCGGCCCCATCGGGTGGTTCAGACCGAGCTTTATCGCCCGGTCTATATCCCCCGCGCTCGCTACGCCCTCCTGGAGCATGTTCATTGCCTCGTTGCCGATGAGGCAGCTCATGCGGCTGGTGACGAAGCCGGGAAACTCCTCTACCTCGACCGTTTCCTTGCCCATTCGTTCGGCAACCAGCCGCGCCGTCTCGTAGGTGTCGTCCGAGGTGTCGAGGCCGCGGACTATCTCCACCAGCTTCATCCTCGGTACCGGGTTGAAGAAGTGCATGGCGATGCAGCGGTCCGCCCGGCCCGTGGAGGCCCCGATCTCGGTCGGGCTCATGGTCGAGGTGTTGGTGGCGAGCACCGTCTCTGGTGCGCACAGCCGGTCCAGATCGCCGAAGACCTCCAGCTTTAGCTCCATCACCTCGGGCACCGCCTCCACCACCAGGCCCGCGCCCTCCACGCACCCCGAGAGCCCGGCATGGTAGCTGAGGCGTCCGAGAGCGGCCTCCGCCTCCTCCCGCGAGAGCCGACCCTTTTCCACCTCCCGATCCAGCCTGCTACCGATGGACTCCTCCGCGGCCCGCAGCCGCTCCTCGTCCACCTCCCGCAGACCCACGGAGAACCCCCCGACGGCGGCGGACTGCGCTATGCCTTCCCCCATCGTGCCCGCCCCGACGACGGCTATCTTCTCTACCTCCACGCTCTCTCCACGCTCCTCCTTCCGCCCTGCCATGCGGGGTCAAGTATAGGTAGCCTGGAGCTGTACGGTCAATGACAAGCCAGTAATTGTTATACAATTAGATCCAGCCGTGGGAGAGTAAGGGAGGGCTGATGGCCGGGGGCTACGAGACCATTTCGACCGCCGTGGACGGCGGTGTCGCCACGATCACCATAGACCGCCAAGAGGTGCGCAACGCGCTGAACGGCGGGGTCATGCGGGAGTTGCGGGCCGCGCTCGACGAGTTCCGGGACGACGAGAGCGTAGGGCTGGTGGTGTTTACCGGGGCGGGGGAGAAGGCGTTTGTGGCCGGGGCGGACATCTCGGAGCTGCGCGAAAGGACGCCTCTCGACGCGCTGTCCTCGGGGTTGCAGAGGCTGTTCGACGAGATCGAGGGCTACGAGAAGCCGACCATCGCGGCGGTAAACGGCTACGCTCTGGGCGGTGGCTGCGAGCTCGCGATGGCCTGCGACATCCGCATCGCCGCCGAGAGCGCGAAGTTCGGCCAGCCCGAGGTAAACCTGTCTATCATCCCCGGTGCGGGCGGGACGCAGCGTCTTAGCCGGCTCGTCGGCAAGGGCAAGGCGACCGAGCTGATCCTGACCGGCGAGGCGATAGACGCGGAGGAGGCGCACAGGATCGGGCTGGTCTCGAAAGTTGTGCCGCAGGAGGAGCTTACGAGCGCGGTGGGAGAGATGGCCTCGTCCATCCTGAAGAAAGGCCCGCTCGCCATCCGGCTGGCGAAGATAGCCGTCTCCCGGGGCGCGGAGACCGACCAGGACACGGGGATGCTCATAGAGCGGCTCGCACAGGCGGTGCTCCTCGACAGCGAAGATAAGCGGGAAGGCACGAGCGCGTTCCTCGAAAAGCGTGAGCCGGATTTCCGCGGCAGATAAGCGGAGCAGGTAGCCACGACCGGGCATGACCAAGCACGACCCAGGGGAGGAGGACAATGCAGCCTAACGCCGACGGCGTGAGCCGGGTGCTGGTGTGTGGCGCGGGGGCGATGGGGTCCGGGATCGGGGCCGTCTTCGCCCTGGCCGGCTACGAGACCACCGTGCAGGATATAGACGAGGGCATGCTCGGCAAGGCCCACGAGGAGCTGCGCTCCCGCCTGGACCGCAACGTCGAGAAGGGCCGCATGAGCCCGCAACAGGTAGAAGACGCCTTCTCGAAGCTATCTTTCACCACGGAGATAGAGGAGCCTGCGCGCAGCGCCGACCTGGTCGTGGAGGCGATAGTCGAAAAGCTCGCCGTGAAGCGCGAGCTTTTCTCGCGGCTGGACGGGGCCGCGCCGGAGCACGCGATCCTCGCCACCAACTCCTCGACCATCGTCTCCTCGCGAGTCGCCGACGTCACGAGCCGCCCCGACCGGGTCTGTAACCTGCACTTCTTCAACCCCGCGCTCGTAATGGAGTGCGTCGAGGTGGTCCGCAACCCCGAGACCTCCGATGCCACGGTGGATACGGTCGTAGAAGTTTCGAGGCGCATTGGCAAGGAGCCGGTGATCCTTGAGCGGGAGATTTCGGGCTTCGTCGCAAACCGGATCCTGGGCGCTCTGACCGACGAGGCCGTGAGCCTGTACGAGAGCGGCGTCGCTTCCTTCGAGGATATAGACACCGCCTGCAAGAAGGCCCTCGGACATCCCATCGGCCCGTTCGCCCTGATGGACCTCACCGGCATAGATGTGAACTACTATGTCCGCACGGCCCGCTACGAGGAGACCGGCGACGAGTCCCAGAAGCCGAAGGAGAGCATCGTGGAACGCTTCGAGCGCGGCGAGTATGGCCGCAAGTCCGGTAAGGGCTGGTACGAGTACCGCTAGCCGGCAAGCTCCGGTACTGAAGGCGGCGTTTGGCCGGCGCGCCCGGCATGGCCGCGGGCGGCGCGGGCTCCTAATCAGCGCGGGCTCCTAATCACCCCCTGCCAGACGGTCGCTGGAGAAGGCGGCCTTGACCATCGGGTAGCTCTTCTTCTTTCTTTCGTGGTAGGCGGGCTCGTCCCAGCTCCTCCAGTCGTACTCCGCCGGTATTACCTCCGAGCCCGTTTGTCCGCCGCCGGAGCCGGCATTTAGAGCAGGATAGATCCTGAGCCCCTGGGCTGTGGTAGGCGAGATCTCTCCCTCCCGGTAGAGGTTGTCCCAGACCTCTAGCTGGCTCGGGTCGGTGAAGCCCAGCATGGTCCACGGGATGCGGATCTCCAGCACGTCGCCCCGGGCCTCGTAGTCCGAGAGGCTGTCGTACGCCGGGCTATCGGGGTCGGTTACGCCGCGGGTCATCTTCCCGACCTCGAACTCCTCGAAGGGTATGGTCTCCCCGGTGTCCGGCAGGAAGATGCCCCGGCTGAGGGCCAGCCTCCAGGGGAGGAAGGTGCCCGTGCCGGGGTCGGCGGCGTCCGGCGGCGGCTCGGGGGCTCCGGGGGTGTTTTCTAGCTGGTTACCGTAGTACCAGGTGTGGTAGTCGAAGGCGCTGTTTACGTACATCTGATCCCCGCCCGCCCCTAGCTCAAGTAGGGTCTGTGCTCCGCCGAGCGGGAAGGTGAGCCCCGGGGCCTTGTCCGCGTGCCGGGCTCCGTTCTCCAGTGTGCCGAAGCCCAGGTCCAGGGTGTCTTCTTCGAGGTCCCAGTCTCCGGTGCGCTTCTCTGCCATCAGGTACAGGTACGCCTCGTCGTGGGTGACGGAGAGGTCGAAGCCCGGGTAGGTGCTCGTGGAGACTCCTGGGGCGTCCGAGAGGCGGCCCCGGAGCCCGGAGCGCCGGTTCCAGTCCTCCGGGTCGCCGTCCAGGAAGATGCCCTCTCCCTCCTCGCCGGGGTCGTGGGAGATAATGCCGAAGTTCTGCTCGTTGGTGAGACGGTTGAGCCACATCTTGCGCCGCTCGTCGGGGATGTCGAAGTCCAGGGTGTTCCAGGTGAACTTGAACCACTCGTCGTGGAAGGCGAAGAGGAAAGCCCCGTCGTAGCCTTCCTCGCGGATGCGCCCGTGCATCCCGGAGACCAGCTCTCCTTGCTCTTCCTCCGTGTGATGACCCTGGTTCCTCCCCAGAGGCCCCCGGTGGGCCATACCCCGGGAGCTCGGCATGCCGTACTCCCCGACGACGAGCGGCATCCCCTCGTGGTACTCGCGCAGGTCGTTCAGGTATCCGGCGTAGGGGTCTATCTCGCCGTCCTCGGCCCGGTAGCTCTGGTACTCGTCCTCGTAGCGTAGGAAGTCCGGGTAGTACGGGTAGACGTGGTAGCTCGCGAAGTAGCCCGCGTCCCACTCGCCGGTCGCGCCGAGGTGGGTCGGATCCACGCTTACGAGGTCCTCCTGCTCCAGCGGCTCGCTCGGGTGCTCCAGTGGGTCTGTCGTGAGCCAGTTGGTGAAAGATACCGGGCGTTGCCAGCCGTACTCCATCTCCGCCCGGGCGAGCGTCTCCAGCCTGCGGGTGAGCCAGCTCTCGAAGGGGGAGGCGTTCTCTCCGGCGGCGAAGTATTTGCCCTCGAAAGGCTCCATGCCGCCGTTGTGGTCGTTGGTCTTCTCTACCGCGTAGGGGAACCACTCCGTGCCGACCATCCAGCCCATCACGTAGGAGGAGACGTCGGTACGGTACGCGCCGCTGGCGTGGCCAGGGCGGGCGGGTATGCGGGCGTCGCCGTGGATCACCTTTACGGTGTCCCGGATCTCGGCGTCGAACGTCTCGGGGATGCCGTGTGAGAAGGCGTCTCTACCAGTCTCGTCCTCCCCGATTAGCTCCTCCTCTGGGGACCAGATGCCCTGGATTATCCGTATCGGCTCTTCTCCGGCCCGCTGACGCTCGGCGTTGAACTTCGAGAGCGCCGTGTAGAACTCCGGGTTCAGGATGGTGTAGATCCGCACGGCGTCCACGTTCATGTCGGCCATCTCGCCGAGCCATCGCAAATAGTCCGCTTCGGTTGGGGCGAGCTCTCCGGGGTCGTGGCCGGGTAGGGTGGCGCCGAGGTTCGCCCCGTTCCAGAAGCGGGCCTCGAAGCCCTCGCCGGTGTAGGCGGAGATGTGATCCCCCTCAACCCTCGCGGGCATGCTCACCCCGCCGTTCTCGGCGACGGGGGCTGCTGAAGAGGGGGAGAGGCCGACGAACAGCGCGTAACCGAGCCCGGCCAGACCCCCCACCAGAAAGAGGGTGACCGCGAGAAACGGGAAAATGCGGCTCAGGTTCCGGGGTCTGAGGCCGTTGCGCAGCCTGCGCCCGAGGGGATCTCTCTGTTGATAGTTCTCGAACAAGGGCTCTTCTCTCCCGTCTACACCAGAAGTGGATCCGGCCCGGGCGCCGCCCGGCCCACGAGACTTATCGTCCCAGTCTCCAGAAAACTCTAGCGGTGAGCCTTCTTACGCCCGCCCCGACCCCGATCTTCGCCCTCCGCCGCCGGCGTGGAATGGCTCCAACCGCAGATTCGGAAGATGGTCGGGTACGGAAGACCGGCCCGGCGGCCTCCTGCGCTATACTCGGGGCCACGGAGTTCGAGCAGCAGCAAGCACGGGATGCTCAGTGCAGTGGGATTCGCCGGATACCCGGAAAGGAGTTTCCGATGGGTGACGATCAGTCGCTGGACAGGATAGAGCTCTGGTTCATGCGCGTTGGCGCGGCAGCTATCGTGTCGGGGATAGTGCTCGGCGCGTTGCAGCATTTCAGGAATCGTTAAGAGGGCATCGGGAGGGCAACCAGGCGGGCTCATCTAGTCGCCTATCGCCGGGGTACCGGGGCCGCCCCGGGTCTCACGCCGGATTTCGGGGGTGTCTAAAACCGGGTCCCGCATTATGCTCGTGGTGTGATGGATCTGATCAACACGCGGGTAAAGACACGGATCAGGGTGATTCGCGGCGGGCTGGCCGGCACCCCGGCGGGAGACCAGAAAATAGCCCGGCGTCTGAAGCTACCTCATCCGGGGCTATGGCGGGGCCCGAGCGGACGTAACGCTCTGCGGGGCTCCAGGGTGCTGGCTGGCACCCTCTGCGGGCTCGGGGTGGCGTTGTTTCCGGGTCTCGCGGTTCTCGCCCTCCAGGCCTGTCTGGTGCTCGTCTGGATCTACGTGATGGTCTCTCTAGTGGTTAGCGGCCTGCGGTAGCCCCGAGCCGGCCCGGGGGGTGCGAGCTACGAGCCCCTGGTCCCCTGGCGCTTGGCGGAGATCCAATCCACGAAACGCCGTATCTCCGGGTGCGTATGGAGAGCCTGGACCGTCGGGTACTCACGCTCTAGCTCGGCCTCGGTAAAGGTCTGGTGGACCTTGCGGTGACACGGGCCGCAGAGGAGAACCGTGCGGTTGAGGTCCTCGCGGTCGAACTTCTGGCGGCGCTTCTTGCTCCCGAGGATCTTGCGGTGCCGGGAGCGGGGGATGAGGTGGTGCCGGGTTAGCCTCTCGACCTCTCTGCCACACAGCTCGCAGACCTCATGGCTCTCGCGCCCTTCGTATGTACCGGATGTACCATCGCCGTTAGGTGAGCCCACCGGAAGATTGTATCCGCCTCCCGCGCCGGGTCATTGTGAGCGCTATCTCCCGGGGCGTTCGTGCGGGGCGCTGTATTGAGTCTACTTTTGCGGCGCGTATTGTTCCTGTAGCTGGCGCCACAGGATCTTGCCGGAGGCGCTCTTCGGGAGGCTGTCGGCTATCTCGACCTCTCTGGGGTACTTGTAGGCGGCCATCCGCTCCCTGGCCCACCCGGTTATATCCTCGCCGGAGATCTCTTCGTGGCCCTCGTCCAGCACGACCACGGCCCGGACCGTCTCGCCCGCGCGCTCGTCTGGCACCCCGATAACGCAGGCTTCCTGGATGGCCGGGTGCTCGTACAGCGCGGACTCGACCTCCGAGGGCCAGACCTTGTAGCCGCTGGCGTTGATCATGCGCTTGAGCCGGTCCACCAGGAAGAAGTAGCCTTCCTCGTCGCGGGTGCCGAGGTCGCCGGTGCGCAGAAAACGCTTCCCGTCGCGCTCGAAGAAGCTCTCCTCGTCGGCCTCGGGCCGGTTCCAGTAGCCCTGCATCACCTGCGGGCCGCTGGAGACGATCTCACCCTGCTCGCCCGGCCCCAGCTCCTCCAGCGTCTCCGGGTCCACGATGCGGGAGTCCACGTCGAAGGCCGGAAGGCCAAGACACTGCAGCTTCGGCCTGTGGGGCGGGTTCATGTGAGTCTGGCTTATCGTCTCGGATAGCCCGTAGCCCTCGGCGTAACGGACGCCGGTGAGCCTCTCCAGCTTCTCCCCGACGGCGGCCGGGAGCGCGGCCCCGCCGCCCCCGACGAGCGCCAGGCTCGAAAGATCGCGGCTCTCTATCCGTGGGTCCGCGAGAAAGTCCACGACCATCGTGGAGATGTTGGTCCAGTGGGTGACGCGGTAACGCTGTATAAGCTCGGCGGCGGTCTCGCGGTCCCAGCGGGTCATCAGGACCATCGCGCCGCCGTTGTAGACGGGGGCGTTCATGCTGTGCTGCATCCCGGTGACGTGGAAGAAGGGCAGCGTGGCGAGCGAGACGCTGCCCAGCGTAACCCCGTTGAACACCGCCGCGCCGACGACGTTCGCCTGAACCGTGCGGTGGGTGTGACGGCAGCCCTTCGGTCTGCCGGTGGTCCCGGAGGTGTACGGCAGGCAGGCCAGGTCGTCCGGCCCGACCTCCGGCGGGTCCAGTGTATCCCCGGAGTCGAGCGCCTCGTGCCACGGGACGCCCACGCCCTCCGGCATCGCGGCGTAGGCGGAATCCGGGACGGCGAGGTCTGTGTCTTTCTCGATGTAGTCGCCGTAGCGGGCGACCACGAGATGGTCGAGGTGTCCGTCGTCCATTAACGGGGAGATGCGCTCCGCGAGCTCCGCGCCGGCGAGCGCGACCCGGCCCCCGGAGTCCTCGGCGTAGTGCGTGATCTCCTCCGCGACCAGCATCGGGTTCACCGGGACCACGACCGCTCCGGCCCGCAGCGCCGCGTAGTAGCCGATGACGAACTGCGGGCTGTTCTGGAGGTACAGCATTACCCGCTCGCCCTTCTCGACGCCGAGGCTCTTCTGCAAGAACCCCGCGAGCCGCTCGACCTCGTCGTAGAGCCGCGAGAAGGAGATCTCCGCCCCGTAGTAGATAATGGCGGCCCGGCCCGGATAGCGGCCCGCCGAGACCTCCAGGTTGTAGTGGAGGCTGGTCTCAGGCAGCGGCAGCGAGCGCGGAACCCTCTCGGGCCAGATGCTCTCCCATGTCATTATGGTTACTCCTTTTCCCCTTGCTTCCCCGTGTTTCCCTATACCTTCCCCATACCGGAGGCGGACCCCGGAGGGTGGCGCCCCGTTACACGCTTCAATATACTTAATGGTCGGACAATTTCGCAACTGAACGCGACTGAAGAGCGAACTTGGCAACTGAACCGCAACCGGACCGAAGCGGGTAACGAGAGCCGGACGCACCAGACGCACCAGAACCACCAGAGGAATGAGATGAACCGGGGGAGACGATGACGTTCGAGCCGACGCCCGTAAGCCGGGCCCGGGAGCAGGTCGAGAGGCAGCTCCGGGAGGCCATACTCTCGGGCACGTTCAAGACCGGGGACAAGCTGCCAAGCGAGGTCGAGTTGGCGCAGAGCTTCTCGGTAAGCCGCACGACGGTGCGCGAGGCCCTCAGAACGCTGGACTCGTCTGGTTTGATCAGCAAGACGCCGGGCGTGGCCGGGGGGAGCTTCGTGCGGGTGGTGGATCACCAGGCTCTCGGGGTGACGCTCGGGGACTCCATAGAGAATACGCTGCGTTTTGGCAACATCGGCTTTGACGAGGTGATTCGGGTCCGCAGGATGCTGGAGGTACCCGCCGTCCGGCTCGCCGCCGAGAACCGGGACGAGGAGGATCTCGACCGGATGCGCGGCTTCGCCGAGCGGCAGAAAAAGACCACGGTGGATGACCCCGAGGTCCCCGACCTGGACACGAACCTGCACGTATCCATCGCCGAGGCCTCGGGCAACCGCGTGCTGGCCTCGTTCGTCGGGGCGCTGCACCGCGTGATCCGGCCCGCCCTGTACGTGGACATCTCGCCGCCGGTCGGCAAGAAAACCGTGAGTCAGCACCTCGCCATAGTACGCGCCGTCGAGCAGGGCGACCCGCAGGCCGCCGCATCGGCGATGGAGGCCCACCTCGACTACCTAGACCGGCTACCCGCCGCCAGGGAGGCGAACGGCTACTAGATACCCCCCCAGACGCCTACCAAACGATTGACTATATTTACCCCGCGCGGAATTACTCACAGCGGCGGCTTTCGCGAGGTGGTGTACTCTTCTGGAGCCAGGATACAGTCAGGCTGCCAGCGGCAACCGGCGGCGTAAGTGCCGCCCGGGCGAGAGAAGGTCTTCCGGTATGTCCGAGCCCGAGAATAGAGCGATTAGCACAGAGAACCCCGCCGCCCCGGAGCGAGAGCCCCGAATGGTGCCCGGAGACGGCTCCGGGGCCATCATAGAGACTCGCGGGCTGGCGAGGACCTACGGGCGGGTGCAAGCGTTGCGGCCGCTGGATCTCGCGGTGCCCGAGGGGTCTATATTCGGCTTTCTGGGGCCGAACGGCGCGGGCAAGACGACGACCATAAAGCTTTTGCTCGGGCTGACGCAGCCCACCGCAGGCACCGGCTACGTGTTCGGCCGGGACGTGGTCGAGGAGAGCCTCGCCGTCCGGCGCCGGGTCGGATATCTCGCCCAGGAGCCCCACTACTACGGGCACATGACGGCGCGCCAGATCCTGCGCTTCACGGCCCGTTTTTTCTACTCCGGCCCGGAGAAGGCTATAGAGGAGCGCATAGCCGAGGCGCTGGAGCTCGTTGGCCTGGAGGATAGGGCCGACCGCAAGACCAGAGGGTTCTCCGGCGGCGAGCGCCAGAGGCTCGGGCTCGCCCAGGCCCAGGTCAACAACCCGGATCTCCTGATCCTGGACGAGCCGGCCGCCTCGCTCGACCCGATGGGCCGCCGCGACGTGCTGGAGATCATGCAGCGCCTGCGTGACGAGCGCGGCGCGACGATCTTCTACTCCACCCACATACTGGAGGACGTGCAGAGGATCTCCGACGCCGCCGCGATCCTCAAGAACGGCGAGCTGGTCGCCCAGGCCCCGATACAGGAGCTGCTCGCCTCGGGCACCACGGGCGTCGGGGACTCGGCGGTGTACGAGCTGCTGCTCCGGGGCCCGGCCGACGAGCTGCGGGAGGCCCGCGACAGGATACAGGCCCGTCCCTGGGTGACTTCTGTAGAAGAATCTCCGGCCCCGGCGGGCGGCGCGGCCATCAGGTGGATGGTCCACACGACCGACGAGGCCGCCGCAGAGAGCGGGCTACTCAGGGAGATTCTCGCCCTGGGAGGGATAAAGGTCGAGAGCTTTGGCCGCAAGCGCCAGAGCCTCGAAGAGACGTTCCTGGATCTCGTAGAGGAGGACCGTGAGCGCGGGAGAAACTAGAAGCGCCAAGAGAAGTACGGAGAGAAGCGCGGAGAAGATACCGTCCGGCGTCAAGAACGAGGGTGATCTGCAGCCCGCGGGCCCGGCTCTGGACGGCTTCAGGAACCTCGTACACAAGGAGAACCGGGAGTGGCTGGCCGGCTGGTCCTGGCTGGTACACGGCGTGGCGTGGCTCCTGCTCGTCACCGGGGTGCCGCTGGTGGTCGGCTTTATCCGGGCCCAGGGAGACAACTCCCCACAGAACGTGAACGAGATCAGCGCCCTCCTGTACTTCGTCATGGGCTCGGTGGCGACCGTCATAGCCGTGGTCGCAAAGACCCAGAGCGCCATAATCGGGGAGAAGCAGATGGGCACCGCCGCCTGGGTGCTCTCCAAGCCGACCTCGCGCAAGGCGTTCGTGCTGGCAAAGCTCGTGGTCCACTTCCGGTGGCTGCTCGTGCTCACCCTCGGGGTGCCGGGCGTCGTGTTCTACGCCGTCATACCCGCGTTTTCGGGCCTCCCTATACCGATACTGCCGTTTCTGGGGGGCTTCGGCGTGCTGGCGCTCGGGATGCTCTTCTATCTCGCGCTCTCGCTGCTGCTCGGGGCCGTCTTCGGCAGTCGGGGCGCCGTCGCGGCCATCGTGTTCGGCTTCTTCGTCGGCGGGGTCATGCTCTCCCAGTACGCGGAGTGGATGACCGCGGCGTTCCCGTGGCTGTTCTGGGAGTCGGCCTACTACCTGGTCGCCACGAGCAACGAGGTCCCGGCCATCGGCGTCTCCGCGATCATCCTAACCGCCGTGTGGTGCGTGGTCCTGGTGGCTGGAGCGCTCTGGAGCTTCCAGCGTGCCGAGGTGTAGTGTATTTTGGTCTTGCGAAAGTGGCAATTTGCACTGATATGCTCGACAGTTAGTAATACGGTCTAGAGAAAACATAAAGGATATGACCCTATAAACTTTGTCTAAAAAGGAACAATGCAATCTAGCTCAAGCTAGTTTACAATAGGGTCGCGTAAAAGCTACTTGCGTATCAAAAGTAAGTAAGCTAGGGGAAAGGAGTTTCAGAGTGGAGCAAACACAAACGAGGAATTCCGAAGTGTCGGAAGCTGAAGCAGTCGAGGTATTTGAAAAGCTAGAGCTTGAAACTGAAGAGCAAAGGCGTGAGATGTTATCACAAGGTATAGTAAAGAAAGCTGGTGATACTAATAAAGTACGCTACGTAACTCGGCTATCAAACAGTACCAAGGCCGCACCTAGCGCTTAATGCCTGACTGGAACCAGCTCCTAAACGAGGTCAGAGCTGCCGGAGGAATTTACGATTTAACTAGGCGGAAATATCTCCGACAGCTCTCTGACATTACAGGGCGCAATGTGATCACCTACTATTCTGCTTGGCTTCAGAAAGCGGATTTGCAGAACCAAGGTGTCACAGGTTTTGAATTAAACGACAGCGATAAAAACGGTTTTATGACCGCGATCCATGAGCTTGATCGATCCAAAGGTTTGGATCTAATATTACACACTCCGGGGGGCGGCATAGCGGCTACAGAGTCGTTAGTAGACTATCTGCGCAAGATGTTCGGTACTGACATTCGGGCTATCGTGCCGCAACTTGCTATGTCTGCTGGAACCATGGTTGCGTTATCGTGCAAAGAAGTCATTATGGGAGCTCAATCCAGTTTAGGACCCATTGATCCGCAAATCTATGGATTGCCTGCCCATGGTGTCATAGAGGAATTCGATAAAGCAAGAGAGGAAGTTCGAGAAGATCAGACACAAATTCCTGTATGGCAGCCAATAATCGCTAAGTACAACCCAACGTTGGTTGGAGAGTGCCAAAAAGCAATTGATTGGTCTAATCAGTTGGTGGCGGAAAATTTGAGGTCAGGCATGTTTGAGCAGGATGACGTTGCCGAAGATAAGGCGCGGCAAGTAGTAGAAAAGCTCGGCAACCACGCGCTGACCTTGAGCCACGACAGGCATATCTCGATGGAAAACGCGAGAGGTATGGGTGTTAAAGTTAAGGCCCTGGAAGACGATAACGACTTCCAAGATGCCGTACTTACCATTCATCATGCCTGCATACAAACCTTCGCTGCTACGCCTGCGATCAAAATTATTGAGAATCACAAAGGAGAAGCCTTCATTCAAAGCGTTGAAGCGGTGATGCAATAAGCTAGGAATGAGAGGTCTCCCTAGTAAGCTAGCCACTTTTCATAATTATCTACCTCCGCTCGCCTATCCGCTCGCGGCCGTGGGGGGCGTCGAGGTTCAGGATCGGGCCTTTCGGGACTATCCTTGTGGGGTTCACGCTCTCGTGGCTGGTGTAGTAGTGACGCTTTATGTGCGGGATGTCCACCGTCTCTGCTACTCCGGGTACCTGGTATAGCTCGCGCAGGTAGCCGGAGAGACTCTCGTAGTCCTCGATGCGCCGGAGGTTGCACTTGAAGTGGCCGTGATACACGGCGTCGAAGCGCACGAGCGTGGTGAACATGAACCAGTCGGCCTCGGTCATGTGGTCGCCGCAGAGGTAACGGTTTTCGGCGAGCACGCCGTCCCAGTGGTCCAGGGCCTCGAACAGCTCGGTGACGGCCTCTTCGTAGGCCCCCTGGGTGGTGGCAAAGCCCGAGCGGTACACGCCGTTGTTCACCGGCTCGTAGATCGCGTCTATGGCGGCGTCTATCTTCTCCCGCAGATCGGCGGGGCAGAGGTTGGCGTCGTTCTCCGCCAGGGGAGCGAACTCGGTGTCGAGCATGCGGGCGATGTCGCGGGACTCGTTGTTTACTATGGTCTCGCTCTTTTTGTCCCACAGCACGGGCGTGGTGACGCGGCCCGTGTAGCCCGGGTCGGCTTTCGCGTAGATCTCCCGCAGATACTCCGAGCCGTACAGCGGATCGTCGAAGTCACCCTCTTCACCACCGAACTGCCAGCCGCCAGCCCCCATGAACGGGGCCACGCTCGACAGGGATATGGCCTCTTCGAGACCTTTTAGCCCGCGCAGTATCGTGGCGCGGTGCGCCCACGGACACGCCCGCGAGACGTACAGGTGGTAGCGCCCGGCCTCCACCGGGAAGCCGCTGGATCCGTCGGCCTTGACCCACTCTCGAAAAGAGGTCGGCGTGCGCCTGAAGCTCCCGTCAGAGCCCCTCGTCTCCTTGAGCTCCGGGTCGCTTACCCACGCGCCTTCTACCATCATGCCCATGTGGGGCCTCCTCTGATCCGCCTGGAAATCCTGGCTCCAGATAATATCGCGTGAATGGTATGGGAGAGTGTGAGTGGTCGGTGTGAGAGAATTGGATCCGGCCGCCGCGGGCCCTTTGCGCTTGGATTAGTCTCCCGGATGGCTTATAACCTCTGCGGTGCGGCGTTTGCCCGCCCTCAAGGATGGAAGTCACGGACAGACGGCGGGGAAGACGGCCGCCCTCGTCCTCCAGAACCCGCGATACGAGGAGCCTCGGGCGTCGTGTCGTTCTGGAGCGTCCCGGAGTTCTATAGAAGATCAACGTCGGGAAGGATCGGGATGTCAGATACGGCGGAGGGGCCTCGGCGGGGGGCCGGGAAACCCGCGAAAGGTTCGAAAGGTCCGGTCTCGACCCGGCTACTGCTGGCGGTGATGGCCGCGGCGACCTTCGTCTCGGTGTTCAACCAGTCCATGGTCAACGTGGCGGTGCCCCTGATCCAGCAGACCTACAGCGTCTCCGAGAGCCAGGTCGGCTGGGTGGCGACGGGGTATCTCCTGGTCTTCGCGGTGGGGGTACCGCTGTACGGGCGTATCTCGGACCTGTACAGCCCGAAGCTGACCTTCTGCGTCGGGCTGGTGCTCTTCGCGGCCGGCTCCCTGGCCTGCGCGCTGGCGCCGAGCCTCGGGACGCTGGTCGCCGGGCGGGTGGTACAGGCAGCCGGTGGCGCGGCGATACCGGCGCTCTCGTTCGGGCTGGTGGCGAAGCTGTTGCCCCCGGGACGGCGGGGCTTCGGTCTCGGCCTCATCTCGTCCAGCATCGGGGCGGGGGCCGCGTTCGGGCCGGTGCTCGGCGGGCTGCTCATACAATCCTATAGCTGGCACTCGCTTTTCTACAGCACGCTGGCGCTGACGGTGATCCTGATCTTCGGCGCGCTGTACGTCGTCCCCAACGTGGTCGGAGAGTCCGACGGCGGCGGCCGCTCGCTCTCCCGGCTCGACCTGCCGAGCGGGATACTGCTCGCCCTGGCGGCGGGGCTTTTATTGTTCGGGGTGACGCAGGGGCAGACCTCGGGACTCCTTTCTCCTGTCGCGCTCGGGAGCTTCGTCGTGGCCGGGGTGAGCGGCGCGCTCTTCGCCCGGCGCATCACGCGCGTGCCGGAGCCGTTCGTCGCCCCCGGCCTGCTCGGTAACCGGAGCTTTCTGGCCGCGGCGTCCGTGGGGTTTCTGGCCCAGTTCGCAAACCTGTGCGCGCTGTTTCTCGCGCCCATACTCCTCTCCCAGGTGGGCGGGGCCTCGTCGCTTACGATAGGGCTCGTGTTCCTGCCGGGCGCGGCCCTGGTGGCGCTCCTGTCGCCGGTGGCGGGCAGGCTCTCGGATCGCCTGGGCTTCCGGGTTATGATCGTCGCGGGCCTTTGCATAATGCTGTTCTCGCACCTTTTCATCTCCTCTTTCGGCGCGGGAGGCAGCGTGCCGCTGGTGACCGTCGGAATGACCACGCTCGGGCTCGGCTTCGCCGCGCTCAACTCGCCGGCGGCGAACGCGGCCTCGGCCACGCTCTCCTCCAAGGAGGCCGGGGTGGGCCTCGGCATCTACCAGCTTTGTTTCTTTCTCGGGGCCGGTTTCGCGCCCGCCGTCTCTGGCGCTTTCCTGGCCTTCCGCACGAGTCCGGGCAGCGGCGCGATCAACCCGCTCTACGCCCTGCAGTCTGCCACCGCCTACTCGGACGCCTTCCTTGTCGGGGTGGCCGCGCTTTTGTGCGCCTTTCTCGCCCTGCTCGGCGTCAGGGAGGTCGGGGGCCGGACCGTGGCGGAGGGGGCCTCCGGTTAGAGTCGTTTAGGATGTCTTGCAGGGTTGTGGAGAAAGAAGATTCTCGCTGGCCGGGTCCGCGGCCTTCCGAGTAGACGCTTATTCAGCCGCTTCAGCCGCGTACGTTGCAGCTTCCGCTCAGGGACGTAACTCATCCCGGAGCATGTCCATGAGGAGTCCGTCGTGCCAGGAGCCGTCAGGACCACGCTCGTAGCTCCGCATAACCCCGACTCGTCGGAAGCCTACCTTCTCGTAAGCCCGGATCGCGGGAACGTTATCCGCCGCCGGGTCTATCGTCAAGCGGTGGTGGTTACGTTCCCCAAAGAGGTGTCGAGCCAGGATCCGGATCGCTTCTGCGCCCAGGCCCTGACCGTGATGCGAGGTGGTGAGGAAGATGTCCACGGTCGCGTGGCGGTACGTCGGATCTTCTTCCTCTCCGTACTGGATCCCGCCAACGACCTCTCCGTTTACCTCGATGACGAAGCCGCATTCAGAGTCTATGAACGCCGCGCGGATCTCTTCTTCGATGTCGGTATCACCCCACCTCCAGGCGACTTCGGGCTCTCTGCGAATCTGGGCTAGTACGTCAGCGTCTCCGGTATAGCTTGTACGCAGCAGCGCACGCTCTCCTCTTAGAAAAGCCATGCGGACCGGACCCTCCTTTCTAACGAAGTTCTGGCGAAGTTCTGGCGAAGTTCTGGCGAAGTTCTGGCGAAGTTCTGGCGAAGTTCTGGCGAAGATTTGATTCTCAAACTTCTACGAATAGTGCCGTTTCTCGACGCGTGTTTCTTGGAGGATGCTCCTCCGTATCCTGGCTGGCGCTTCTACAAACGGTGCGCGAAGGGGGAGCGCGCCACCACTCCCCCTTCATCGTGCCCAATAACGCTATGCAATTTATGTAACTCGACCGCTAGCCCTTGAACTGGGCCTCTTCCGTGGAGCCGGTGAGCGCGGTGGTCGAGGCCATGCCGCCGGCGACGATCTGGGCGACCTCGTCGAAGTAGCCCGCGCCGACCTCGCGCTGGTGCTTGGTGGCGGTGTAGCCCCGGCTCTCGGCGTCGAACTCCTTCTGCTGAAGCTCGGAGTAGGCCTCCATGCCGCGGTCGCGGTAGCCGTCTGCGAGGTCGAACATACCGTAGTTGAGGCTGTGGAAGCCGGCGAGGGTGATGAACTGGAACTTGTAGCCCATCTCGCCGAGCTGCTCCTGGAAGGTGCGGATGTCTTCCTCTGAAAGGTTGGCCTTCCAGTTGAACGACGGCGAGCAGTTGTAGGCGAGCGGCTTGCCGGGGAACTTCTCGTGCATGGCCTCGGCGAACTCCCGGGCCTGCCCGATGTCCGGCTTGGAGGTCTCGCACCACACGAGGTCGGCGTAGGGCGCGTAGGAGAGGCCGCGGGCTATCGCCTGCTCTATACCGGGCTTGGTGCGGTAGAAGCCCTCGAAGGTGCGCTCGCCGGTCAGGAACTCGGCGTCGTCGGGGTCTATGTCGGAGGTGATGAGGTTGGCGGCGTCGGCGTCGGTGCGGGCCACGATGACCGTCGGGGTGCCCATCACGTCGGCGGCGAGGCGGGCCGAGATCAGGTTCCTGACGGCCTGCGCCGTCGGCAGGAGCACCTTGCCGCCCATGTGGCCGCACTTCTTCTCACTAGCGAGCTGGTCCTCGAAGTGGACTCCCGCCGCGCCGGCCTCGATCATGGCCTTCGTGAGCTCGAAGCAGTTCAGCGCGCCGCCGAACCCGGCCTCGGCGTCGGCGACTATCGGGGCGAACCACTCGGTCTCCTCGTCGCCCTCGGCGTGGCTTATCTGGTCCGCCCGCGTGAGGGCCTGGTTGATCCTCTCGACCACGTTGGGCACGGAGTTCGCGGGATACAGGCTCTGATCGGGGTACATCTGACCGGCGAGGTTCGCGTCGGCGGCGACCTGCCAGCCGGAGAGATATATGGCCCTCAGCCCGGCCTTGACCTGCTGCACGGCCTGGTTGCCGCTCATCGCCCCGAGCGCCCGGATAAAGCCCGGCTCCTCCAGCATGCCCCGCAGTCTCTCCGCGCCCCGGCTGGCCAGGGTGTGCTGTATCTGCACCGAGCCCCGCAGCCGCGCCACGTCCTCGGCGCTGTAGGGCCGCGTGATGCCGTCCCACCTCCCGGAGGCCCACTCCTGCTCTATGCTCTCTGTCTGGTCCCGCCGGCTCCTCTTGCTATACCCGTTTAACATCCCTACGCTCCTCTCTAATCCCCGAAAGTAAGGGATGATCGCTATGTGCCCCCGTACTTTATGTGCCCGGCGGCTATCAATCCAATTGTTAGTTCGTATTGCGGGTATAGGGTTTGTTAATATCAAGTTGTGCGGACGCTTGCCGGGGGCTCGTCTGTTCTATGCTGTGATCCGCTAACAGGACGGAGTCGAGAGGGTTTGCGGGTTGAGGAGCGGTGAGCACGGCGCGTTGGCGATCATGGTTCGCACCACGGACAGCCCCGGTTCGTTGAACACGTTGACGCGGGTGATGGGCGGGCACGGGGCGAACATTACCTACGTGGACATCGCGGAGCGGTTGGAGGAGAGCTCGACGGTGTACTTCGAGCTGGAGGACGTGACGGACGCCGGGGCTCTGATGGGCGACCTCGGGGCGCTGGAGATCGTGGGCTCGGTGGATGAGGCCCCGTCGCTGGCGAAGGTGTACGGGCAGAGGATCATCGTGCTCGGTGGCGGGGCGCAGGTGGGACAGGTGGCCGTGGGCGCGGTCGGCGAGGCCGACCGGCACAATATCCGGGGCGAGAGGATCTCGGTGGATACCATCCCGCTCGTCGGCGAGGATAACCTGGCCGATGCCGTGCGCGCCGTGGCGCGGCTGCCGCGGGTATCGGCGGTGGTGCTCGCCGGAGCCTTGATGGGCGGCGAGGTCGCGCGGGCGGTCGAGGAGGTGCGAGAGAAGGGGATCATCTCCGTCTCGCTAAACATGGCCGGTAGCGTCCCGGACGCCGCCGATCTGGTCGTGTCCGACCCCGTGCAGGCCGGGGTAATGACCGTGATGGCGATATCTTCCTCGGCCCGCTTCGACGTGCGGCGTCAGAAGGGGAAGAGATACTAGGAGCGTAGGGGCGATTAACCGCCGAATAGACGCCTGAACAGGCTTTTCTTCGGTTTGGGCTCCGGTTCTCCGGGAGCCGTCTGGCGCTTGAGGAGATCTATGAGGATCTCGCGGTACAGTACCTGCATCTCCATGCCGCCTTCTAGGCGCTCGGGCGGCGGGGAGATCGCGACGTACTCGACCTCCTCGCCCTGGTACTCCAGAAGCTCCACGAGAAGCTCCGCCGAGACCTCCACGGGACGCCAGTCCCCGCCGAAGTCTCCGGTGGAGTCGAGGAAGTGTTGCGCCTCCTCGGTGGAGTCGAAGACGGGCACGGCGTCGCCCTCGTCCGTTACGATTGCGAGCAGCTCGTCCTCCTTCTCGGGACCGCCCACGATCACGACCTGGCCGGCGAGCGGCGGGCCGGTCAAACCCGGCTCCGGGTGGCGGACTTTCGCACTATACGCAACATGAAATTCAGTCTACTAGACGCTCAACGAAGTTCAGGAGAAAGAGGTCCCGGGTGACTTGCATGAAGCGAGGCTATACCTCAACAAACAGCCGAGACAAAACTCAAGCTCGATAGAGCTTCCATTTCGTTTATTTCGTTTGTATAATCTCGACATAAGTACGATTGTGTGGATATCACGCACTAGAAAAGGGGTTGTTGCACGATGAGTGAGAAGGAGCCGCTGTATACCCCAGACCGGAACTCCCAGAATGTAAAGGAGATCGACAACTTACGGGCTGAACAGGAGGGCGTCGCCAAGTTGGTTTCGGCCTCTGGCGAAGTACGCGAACTGCCGCACTCTGAGTACAAAGTCGTTGAAGACCTGCTGGGCTTCATGGATCAGGGCGTCCGTGTTGAGTTGCTGCCTGTGCACACTCAACTGACTACGCAGGAAGCGGCAAGCGTGCTCGGCGTTTCCAGACCTCATCTAGTAAAGCTGCTCGAAGATGGAAATATCTCATACTACAAGGTAGGAAAGCACCGGCGCATCCGCTTGGACGAGTTGCTGGTCTACAAAGAGCGTCGTGACTCCGGGCGCAGAGAGGCCCTTGATCTCATAAAGGAAGAGTCTGAGGAGCTAGGTCTCTACGATATGGAGGATAAGTGAGAACTAGTGACAGGCTTTAAGGTGGTATTGGACGCAAACGTCCTGTACCCTGTGTATCTGCGGGACCTACTACTGCACTTCGCTGAAAGAGGATTTTACGAAGTTCGTTGGACCGATCAGATACTCCAAGAAGTAGCACGGAGTATCAAAAGAAAGCGGCCCGAGGCCGTACATCATAAAGTGGACCGAATGGTGGCTCGGCTGAATGTGGCCTTTGAGGAAGCTCGCATTACAGGCCACGAAGATTTGATAGAGGTGATGCAAAATCACCCAAAAGACCGCCACGTTCTTGCGGCTGCAGTGAAAGACAATGCAGATATGATAGTCACTAACAACGTGATCGACTTCCCTCGGGGAGCATGCGATAAATATGATGTCGAGATTGTCACACCCGACGAGTTTCTACTGTGCCAATGGGCGCTCTGCAACAACGATACGTTCTGTACGCTGCTTCAGGAGCTAGTGGATTCGTATTCTAAGCCTTCCTTTACGCTACCGGGCGTGGCTGCCGAGGCGTGGGCCAAGACAGTCCCGAACTTTAGCGAGGCTGTCTTGACCTACGTGTTGCGGTAACTCATTTAGAGTTAAGCTGAAGCTCTTCGGTCATTGGTGTGTAGTCAAAGGGGCGATGGATTGCTTGTAATTGCCTATAAAACGGAGATTCCATGGAAAGCAACAACCAAGAATACGCCATAAAGCAAGTCGGAGAGCGGTACTATCCTGTGATCGTGGACCACGACGCGGGCGGGCACTACGAGATCAACAACCCGCTAACGGGCGGCGTGCTCTCCTACAAGGACCCGGAGGCCGCCGAGACCTACATCCAGCGCGCCCGGGAACAGGGCGACCCGGAAGGGAACGAAGAGGGCTAGTCGGGCACCGTGACGGGCCTGCGCCAGACGGTCGCTATGACGGCCGTTAGCGCGACCGCGACGGTGAGGCGTATCAGGAGCAGCGGCAAGACGGGTATCCCGAGGGGAATGAAGATCAGGGTATCCTCCACCACCGCGTGACAGGCGCACAGAAACAGCAAGACGAGCGTGATCTCCCGCCGCGTGAACCCCTGTTCGCGGGCTTGCTCCAGGATCACGCCCGCCCCGAAGGCGAGGCCGAAGAGCAGCCCGCCGGCCATTGTTATCGAGCCGTGGGCCGGGATGCCCAAGGGTGTCACCAGTGGCCGCGTCCTCGCCGCGAACCGCTCCAGGGCCCCGAGGTCCTTGAGCACCTGGATAAACACCATCAGTGGGATGACGATGGCGGAGATCTGGATCACCCCGACCGCCGCCGACTGCAGCGCCCCGGTGGTGATCTCCAGAGGGCCGGAGGGCTCCGGCCCTCCCCCGGAGGCCAGCCCGTAGCCCGCCTGCGCCCCGCCGCCGGACCACACGAGGTTTATCGTGATGCCCGAGACCACGGCCAGGCCGATTCTGAAAGAGAGCACCGCCGCCAGACTCGCCCCGACCTGCCGGCACACCGCGGACTCCACCGGGAGTCCGTGCGAGAAGCTGAGCATCACCGCGAGGATAAAGACCTGCTTCACCGTCAGCCCCATCGTGAGGATCGCGCCGATGGCGGCGTACAGGTTCAAGAGGTTGCCGAGCAGGAGCGCGACCGCGGCCTCCTGCGGCAGGCCGAAAACACCCATGACCGGCGAGAGACCCGACAGCAGAAACTCGTACACCGGCGTGTAGCGTAGCAGGCTCACCGCGAGCGTGACGGGGAAGATGATCCTGCCGAGCTTCCACGCCGTCCGCAGCCCGGAGAGGAGCCCCTCCAGCCACCGCACCCTCGCCAGAGTCTTCGCTAGCCGGGCTGCCGCGCGGTTCACTAGCCGGGGAACAGCTCGGCGAAGCCCGCCTCGTCCAGCACCGTAACGCCGAGCTCCTCGGCCTTCGCGAGCTTCGAGCCCGCGTCCTCCCCGGCCAGCACGTAGTCCGTATTCTTGCTGACCGACGAGGTGAACGTCCCGCCCGCGCTCTCTATCCGCTCGACGAAGTGGCTCCGGGGCCGGCTGAGTGAGCCGGTCACCACCACCCGCTTTCCGACCAGCGGGCCCTCCGCCGCCTCCGGCTCCTCGCGCCCGAAGTCGAGGCCGCGCTCCATTAGACGCCGCACGAGCCGCCGGTTCTCCTCCAGTTCGAAGTACCCGACCACCGAGCCCGCCAGCACCCCGCCGACGCCGTCTATCTCGGCCAGGGACTCGGCGGATACGCCTTCCAGGAGGTCTTGGCCGCTGAAACGGGCCGAGATCAGCCCGGCGGTAACCAGGCCGACGTGCTGGATGCCGAGGGCGTACAGCACCCGCGAGAACGGCTGCTCTTTGCTGGCCGCGATGGCGTTTACGAGGTTCTCCGCGCTCTTCTCCGCGAAGCCCTCCAGCGGGGTTAGCTGATCCGGACGCAGCTCGTACAGGTCGGCCACGTCGTCCACGAGGCCGAGGTCGAAGAGCCGGGTGGCGAGCTTCTCCCCCAGGCCCTCGACGTCCATCGCGGACTTCGTAGAGAAGTGGATTATGCGCTCCACCGCCTGCGCCGGGCAGCGGGCGTTGACGCAGCGGGTGATCGCCTCACCCTCTGGACGGGAGACCTCCACGCCGCACACGGGACAGTGGGTGGGCATCTCGAAGGCGTACTCGGAGCCGTCGCGCGCCTCGGGGATGGGCCGCACTACCTGCGGGATCACGTCCCCCGCCCGCTCTACGACGACCTCGTCGCCGACGAGGATGCCCTTGTCTTTCACGTAGTCCTCGTTGTGCAGCGTGGCCTTTGAGATGGTCACGCCGCCGACGTTCACCGGGGAGAGGACGGCCTGCGGCGTGATGGCCCCCGTGCGGCCGACGTTCACGATGACGTCTTCGAGCCTGGTCCGCCCGGCCAGCGGCTCGAACTTGTAGGCTATGGCCCAGCGCGGCGACTTCTGCACGCTCCCCAGGGTTCGTTGTTGCTCTCTGGAGTCCACCTTCACCACCACGCCGTCCACCTGGTAGTCGAGAGACTCCCTCTCGGCGGCCCACCGCTCGCACTCCTGGATTACGGACTCTATGTCGTCGTGCAGCCGGTGGGGGTTCGCGCGCAGGCCGTACTCCTTTAGCCCGGCCAGCGCCGCCGAGTGGCTCTCGTACGCCTCTCCGCCCTCGCCGACGCCGTACAGAAAGACCGTGAGCGGCCGCCCGGCGGTGATGTGCGGGTCGAGCTGGCGGATGGACCCGGCGGCCAGGTTTCGCGGGTTCGCGAAGGGCTTCTTGCCCTCACTCTCCACCCGCCGGTTGAACTCCTCGAAGCCCCCGAGCGGGATGTACACCTCGCCCCGGGCCTCCAGGACCTCCGGTGGTCCATCATCCAGCCTCTCCGGGATGGAGCGTACCGTGCGGAGGTTCTGGGTAACGTCCTCGCCGACGGTGCCGTTGCCGCGCGTCGCGCCCTGCACGAGCCTCCCGGCCTCGTAGCGCAGGGATACGGCCAGGCCGTCTATCTTGAGCTCGGTAACGTATCTGACGTAGCCCGGCTCCTCGTCCTCTCCCAGCAGCCGCCTGACCCGGGCATCCCACTCCCGGAGCTCCTCTACCTTGCGGGCGTTCGCCAGCGAGAGCATCGGGATGGCGTGGCGCACCTGCTCGAACTCCTCGAGCGGCTCGGCCCCCACCCTCTGGGTCGGGGAGTCCTCGGTCGCGAGATCCGGGTGCTCCCTTTCGAGGTCTTCCAGCTCCCGGTACAGGGCGTCGTACTCGGCGTCGGAGACCTCCGGCGAGTCCTCCACGTGGTACAGGCGGTTGTGGCGCCGGATCTCGGCCCGCAGCCACTCCACCCGCTCCATCCGCTCGGGGGCGGGCTTCTGCGGGCTCTGTCCGTTACGCTCGCTTTGTTCGTTTTGCTCGGTTCGGGTGTTTGCCTTCTCGTCCACGGCGCGATTATACGCAGTGCCGCCCTCCTGCCCAAGACCTCCGGTCTGCGGCGTTGGAGGTAGCGTATACTCGGGCACGCGCCGGTGGATAGGAGAGTTGGCGGGTCAGGGTGCGCAAGGAGCTACAGAGCCCAGAAGAGTTCGACGAGGAGGTGCGGGAGGAGATCCGGCTATCTTCCGAGATGGATCTCCCGCTTCACGCGCTCTCGGTGTTGCTGCCCGGCGGCCCGGATGCCGACCCCGCCCGGCTGCTGGAGGAGATTCGCCGGGCGGATCTCGTGACCACCGGCTCATCGGGGGAGGTATCGCTCGTGCTCCCCAATACCTCGCCGAATAACGCCTGGCTTGTCGCCAGACGCCTGCTCGCGGCGGTGCCCGGCGCGGAGATAGGAGAGGCCGTCTACTCGCCCGACGATACCCCGCAGACCTTCCTCGACCGGGCCCGCCAGAACCGGGCCGGATAACGGTGGTTCAGGCGGCGGGATAAGGAGTGTCCGGAAGCGGCGCGCTACCGCTCGGACCTCGTGTTCGCCCTGCCCCGCCAACCCCGACGTACTCTCGATCCCGTCCCGCTACTATTACTGTCCGGGCTCTGCAGAGCGACCAGAAAACGACGTAATGATGCCTCTCTCGCCCGGGTCGTGTAGCTTCGTCCGGCCCTCGCGCCTCCTGTTTTCACGTAACGGGGCCCGTGGAGCGGGATTACAAATCATCGAGGCTACGCTACACTGCCCGGGTTATGGATACATCTCATACTGCATCCGTGCGCTCCAGGCTTCTCCCCAGGGTCGCCATCGCTTCCGTGCTAGCCCTCTCGCTCGCGCTCTCCGGCTGTTCGGGCGGTGGAGATCAGGGCTCCGGAAGCTCTGGCGGCTCTACCCAGAAGAACCAGGACGCCGGCCAGACCTCGGCCGCGCCACGAGAGACGACAGAGACCACGGCGGCCCCCGAGGCCGCGTCCACCGTCCCGGCCGGGGAGACCATACCGCAAACCACCGACCGGGGCGGCTCCACGAACGCGGAGGGCCAGGGTCCTTCCACCGCTCTCTCGGGCGGGCTGGAGGAGGCTCGGGAGAGAGCAAAGAGCTGGAACGAGGACGCCGAGCTCTACGCGATAGCCAGCGTACCGGCCACCGTGAACGCCGCAGGCGAGAACGGCGGGTGGCTATACTCCTTCGTCTCGGAGTCCGCCGGGGCGGTTATCAGCGTCCCGTACACGGGCGGCCGGCTGCGGCAGGCCCAGGGCCAGCAGTTGCCGGAGGGCCAGATCCGGCGTATATCGGGCGACACGCTCTCCACCGGAGATCTCGTGGATAGCTCCGAGGCCATCCAGAGGTCAGACGACGTGAAGAGTTACCTGGAGAACAACCCGCAGGCCGGGGCCTCGGCGGGCCTGGACTCGGGCTCGGGCGACGAGCCGGAGTGGATACTGAGCATCCCCTCCGAGGCTCTGCAGGACCGGGTCTCCGCCACCGAATAGGCCCGGCGTAGGCCAGACACCAGAGGGTTAGGGCCCGGAGCCTGGTTGGTATATAATCCGGGTGGCACCCGCAGGGTGCAAAAGGCCACGCGATGCCTGGAGGTAGCGGCGCGAGATGGGTAGGCTGACGAGGATGATCCGGGGCTTTTTCGGTAAGTTCACCTCCGGCGTGGAGCAACGCAACCCCGAGCTGCTGCTCGAAAACGCCGTGCAGGACGAGCTGGACAACCTCAAGAAGCTCCAGGTCGCTGCGGCCCGCACGATGGCCTACGAGAAGATGCTGGCCGACGACCTCTCCGAGAAGCGGAAGGTCGCCGAGGCCAAGGGCCGCCAGGCCCGCGAGCTCGCTTCCCGGGGCCAGCGCGAGGCCGCCGTCGAGGTGGTGCAGCAAAAGCGCGAGGCCGAAGAAGGCATAGAGGGGATCGAGAGCAGCCTCGAGGAGGCCCGCCAGAACTCTGAGGAGATGGAGCGCGCCTTCCGGGATCAGGAACGCCGCTACCAGGAGACCGTGCGCGAGCGCTCCGCGTTGGTGGAGGAGAACCAGCGCTCGAAGGCCATGCGCACCGCCAACGAGGCACGCTCCAATATCTCGCTCTCGGACTCCTCCCGGGATCTTGAGAAGGCCCGGCAGACGATCCGGCAGTCCTCCTACGAGGCCGGGGCCGTCGGCGAGCTGGGCGGGCCGAGCGAGGTGGAGCGCCAGATCGCCGACACCGAGCTGGACGTAAAACGCCTCGACGCCGAGAAGGAGCTTGAGATGATGGAGGCCGACATGGGCCTGCGTAGCTCCGATTCCCAGCAGCGCCTGGGATCCGGTGGGGATGAGCAGGCAGACGAGGTGGACGAGTCGGAGCTCGACGAGGCGCTCGGGGAGACCGATCAGGGCCCCGAGCGCCGGAGAGAAGGCTAGCCATGTCCGTCGTAAAAGCTGAAAAACGCCGCACGAACCTGTACAGGTTCGCCCCGCTCGGCGCGCTGGGCGGTTTTGGAGCGTTCGCAGTGGCCTCCGACGCCTCGCTTCTCGCGCTGGCGTGCGGTGCCGGGGCCGTGGCCGCCGGGAACCGGCTGTGGCGCGGGCGGCAGGAGGCTCCTTACAAGGAGCTGCGGCGTCGGATCCAGGACAACCTCTCGGAGCTTGGCAAGGTGGCGCGCGAGGATCGCATCGCCGCGCCGCAGATGAAACGGCTGGCCGGGCTGCAGGAGGGCCTCGTGGAGAGCTGGAAGCTCTTGCCCGAGGACTACGCCCCGATACTCTTCGAGGACCTCTCGGCCATCGTGACCGAGATCGAGGGCACCGTCCTCCTCGCCCGCCGGCGCTCGGCGCTGCGGCGTCACCTCGACGGCCTGGATCGGCGCGCCGTGGCTCGCCGCATAAAGGGCCTCGAAAAAGAGCTCGCCGCTCTGGAGCCGGATTCCGAGCTCCGCAAGCCCTTCGAGAACGCCCTCGCCAGCCGCTGCCGGGAGCTTGAGAGCCACGATGGTATTCTGGACGGCATCGGCGCCATAAACGCCCAGCTGGAGAACGCCGAGAGCCTGCTGTCCAGCCTCCGGGGAGAGATGCTCTCGGTTGATGCCGGGCTATCCGCCGGCTCGTCCGGCGGGCTCCGGGAGGATCGCCTGGAACACCTGCGGCAGCAGGTATCGCGTTTCCGGCGTAGCCTGGGCGAGGTAAGCCGGAGCGTAGAGGAGCCACCGGCGGGGGATGCTTCCGCCACGACACGCAAGCTGACGGAGCAGGTGACTGTTAGATGACAGAGTATGGAGATAGCCACCGGGACGAACGCTACCGGGATAACAGAGAGCGTGCCCAGGAGGCCGGGGATTCCGCAGAGTACGAGGGTGCGGAGCGTCGCAGCTTCTTCCAGAGGCTGCTCTTCGGCGACGGAGAGGAAGACGTCCAGCAGCCCGCCGGGATCTCCTCCGGATCGCGCGAGCTAGAGGAGTCCGAGGAGCCCCGGGAACTCCACGGCTTCACGGTCGAGCGCGCCGCGAGCGTCATAAAGGACATGCCCGAGGACGTGCCCCAGAAGAGCGCCGTCAGGATCGTGCGCCAGACACTGGCCGCCGCCAGCATAGAGGTCGGCGAGCTAGACCGCGCCACCCGCATGCGCGAGGCCAAGCTGGAGTCCCGCATAGAGCTCAGCCGGGGCCGGGTGGACGAGCTGAACGAGAAGACCGACGAGGTCATAACCTCCTTGCAGGACCAGATCGAGAAGGCCCGCGAGGCCCGGGACTACGGCGTCTCCGAGGAGGAACGCAAGATAAACGAGGCCCGTGACGGGCTGTCGGACGTGGACCTGGTAAGAAGCTTCTTCGACATCCGGGCGGACGAGCGCCGCTCCGAAGCCTCCAGCGACCAGCTCGCCGGAGAGGCGGAGACTCAAGGCGAGGAGTTCTGGAGCGAGCGTTACCAGGAGGGGCACGAGCCCCGCGGGGATGAGACCGAGATCATGGACCCCCTGGAGGACGACACCCAGGTGTTTGGTGACCCCGCGCCGGAGTACCCCCGGTACGGCGAGGAGAGGGGCGAGGATAGTCCCCATGGCCCTCACGATCCTCCTCAAGACCCCCAAGAGCCCTACGAACCCCGGAGGTAGACGGGCCAGTTGGGCATACCTAGACGTCTGGGACGCCTGGCCCGGGGCTTCGTCTCCACCCTGCAAGAAGACGAGCATCTCAACGAGCGCGTCCGGGAGACCCTCCGCAACGGCCGGGAGAGCGGCGAGAGCTTGAAGAGCGCCGTCGGCGCCGCCTGGCGCGGGGCCGCCGAGGAGTGGCGCTCCGCCGAGGAAGAAGAGCAATCAACCTCGGAGCAGGAAAAACGAGAAAAGCGGGAGAAGCGAGAGGACCGCGCAGGTGTGGGCGGCGAGGGTGGGCGGACCGGCTCCGGCGCGAAAGCCGGGCCGAGGACCGGATCCCGCCCGGGGGCCGGATGGCTGCCGCGCAAGTATCCGCCAAACGTGCTCGCCGCTTACCGGCGGCTCGGGCTCGAAACCGGGGCCGACATGGACGAGGTTCGCCGCAAGCGCCGCGAGCTCGTAAAACGCTACCACCCCGACCGCTTCTCCGACCCCGAGAAGCGTGTAAAGGCCGAGAGGCTTACGGCCCAGATCAACGCGGCCCACGATACCGTCCGCCGTCACAAGGCCCGCATCCTGTAAGGATGGTGCAGGGTCCGGCCGGCACTCTTCGTGTAAAATGCGAACATGACGTGGGATGAGGCTCGGATATGAGGGTTGCGGTGCTGCTCGAGGAGTTCAACGAGCACCTCGCCGACGACCTGGATACCAGCCCCCGCACCGCAGAGTTTTACGAGTCCGACCTGCGCGAGTTCTCCCGGTTTCTCGAAGGCCGGGGCGTCGAGGCGATAGAGGATCTCACGGTCGGCGAGGTGATGGAGTTCCGCAACCACCTGCTGGACTCCAAGCGCAAGAGCTTTACCGTTTACCGCAAGGACGCGGCGGTACGCCGCTTTCTAAACTGGGTCAGAACGGCGACCGACGCCGGCTTCGACCTCGACCCCATAGAGCCGGTCCACCAGCCGCTGGATCAGAAGATAGCCATCCTGGAGAACGAGGAGACCGAGAGGCTCCTGTCCTTCCCGGTAAACAGGCTCGACGACGCCCGCGACGCGGCGATGATGAGCCTGATGCTCGACACCGGGGTGACGGTAAGCGAGATCCGGGGTGTCCTGCGGGAGGACGTGGACCTCGAAGCGGCCCAGATACACCTCGGCCGTCCCGAGTCCTCACACCTCGCGCCCCGCACGCTAGCCCTGTCCGACGAGACGGTGGACGAGTTGCGAGGTTACCTCTCCCGGCGCGAAGACGAGACCCCGGAGCTCGTGATCGGACGCGCAGCCCGCCCGGTTACCACCTCCAAGTCGCTCCAGAACGCCATCTACAAGCGTTGCGACCAGGTCGGCCTGTGGCGAATCTCCCCGATGGTCCTGCGTCATACCTTCGCCGTGCGGCTCCTGCGCCGCGGCTACTCCCTGGGGGGGCTAAGAGACGCCCTCGGCGTGCGTGACACCACCAACATCGGGGTCTACAAGAAGTTCCTGTAGCTGGTGTAGTCGCTCCCGTCCGCGGGACCTGGCACGACCCGGCGTGACCCGGCCTAGCTGGTCAGATCCTTGAGGTCGCCCTTCTTCTCCTTGGCCGTGCCCTTGTTCTGGTCCTTGCGCCCCTCGGACTTCTTGGACTTGTCGCCGCTCGCCGCCCCGGCCGCCTCTTTCGCCCGGCCCTTGGCCTTGTCCTTGGCCGCCTCCGCCTTGTCCTGCGCGCTGTCCTTGCTCACGAGTGACCTCTTTCCTCTCCTCTGTTGCATTTCCCCCGTGCGCCGCCTCCGGGCGGGCACTATCGAGATAATTACCCCTCCCTGGCGGATAAAGAAACCTCTTCTACGCTCCTCTACTATATAAATAGTCAAAAAGATGCCGAGAAATCTTCTCTTCGGGATCAAAAGAGGATTAAATGACCCGGAGCCAGGGAAAAAGGGGTAATACACAGGAAAATCTGTATCTGGAGAATCTGTTGCGGCCTGCGGGCCGGTCAGCATATAAGAGCCAGCGGTAAAGGGGTAGAGGTGACGGACACGCAGACCAGAGGCGGTCAGCAACAAGAGCAGCAAGGGCAACAAGGGCAGCAAGCTCAACAGAACCAGCAGAACCAGCAGGAGCAGCAAGAGCAACAGAACCGGCAGAGCCAGCAATCCCGGGGGCAGAACGGTGGGGAGAGCTCCGGTCAGGGCGGGCAGTCCGACGGGAACAACACGCCTGCCCGTCAGGGCTCTCAGGAGGATGACCGCACCTCGGCCCAGAAGCCCGAGGAGTACAGGTTCGCGAACAACATCCCCACGGACGAGACGGTACCCGAGCGGGCGTACCAGAACTACGTGTTGGAGTACGACGAGAACGACGCCGCCTTCTCGGGCAAGATCCCGGACGTTCTGCTAGACGTGCCCGTGGTCAAGGTCGACGAGATCAACTTCGAGCTCAACGATCTGAGGGCCAAGGTCGACCTGTACGCGGAGGTCCTGGACCTCGTCAAGCTCCAGGTCGGGGTGGACGCGTACCTGGGCAGGGTCAAGCTGGTGATCCGGGGCGTCGAGGCGCAGGCGCTCTTGAAGGTCAGGCTAGACAACGTCACCGCGATCATAGACCGGGTGCTCACGACCATAGACCGCAACCCCCAGATTATCGAGAAGCTGGTCGAGAGCGTGGGCTCGGCGGTCGAGGACGTGGGCTCCGGTGCGGGCTCCGCGCTCGAGGACGTCGGCCGGGGCGCCGGCTCGGCGGTCGAGGACGTGGGCGCGGGGGCCGGCCAGCTCGTCGGCGACGGCCTGAACTCCGCGGTCGAGGACATCGGTGAGGGTGCCGGTTCAGCGGTAGAGGATGTCGGTGAAGGAGCCGGCCAGCTCGTCGGTGAGGGCGTCAACTCGGCCGTACAGGACATCGGAGAGGGCGCGGGCTCCGCCGTCGAGGATGTCGGAGAAGGTGCTGGCTCCGCCGTGCAGGATCTCGGGGAGGGCGCAAGCTCCGCCGTGGAGAGCGTTGGCGAAGGCGCCGGCTCGGCCGTGCAGGATATAGGAGAAGGCGCTGGTTCTGCGGTCGAGGACGTCGGAGAAGGTGCGGGCACGGCCGTACAAGAGGTCGGCGAAGGAGCCGGCTCCGCCGTGGAAGACGTGGGCTCTGGAGCGGGCTCCGCGGTCCAGGAAGTCGGAGAAGGTGCGGGCTCGGCGGTCGAGGACGTAGGCTCCGGGGCGGGATCGGCCGTCGAGAGCACCGGTGAGGCCGTGGAGCAGGTCGGTGAAGGAGCCGGTTCCGCGGTAGAGAGCACTGGCGAGGCCGTAGAGCAGGTCGGAGAAGGCGCAGGTTCCGCCGTCGAGAGTACGGGCGAAGCGGTAGAGCAGGTCGGAGAAGGCGCTGGCTCGGCGGTCGAGGACGTCGGTTCCGGCGCCGGAGAGGCCGCCAGCGAGGTTGGCCAGGGCGCGGGCCAGGCCGTGGGTGAGGTCGGAGAAGGGGCCGGACAGGCCGCACAGCAGGCCGGAGAGGCGGCAAATCAGGCCGTCGAGGGCGTGAGCGAGACCGCCCAGCAGGCCACCCAGGAGCTAGGAGAAACCGCCCAGCAGGCCACGGATCAGGTCACCGATACCGCCCAGCAAGCGACGGAGCAAGTGGCAGACACGGCGCAACAGGCTACCGAACAGGCCGCCGACACCGCTCAACAAGCAACGGAGCAGGCTACCGATACCGCCCAACAGGCCACCGAGCAGGCCACGGATACGGCGCAGCAGGCTACGGGCGAGGTAGCGGATACGGCTCAACAAGCCGCCGGAGAAGCCACCAGTACCGTTGAGCAAACTACCCAGCAGGCAACCGACACTGCACAGCAGGTGACGGATCAGGCCACGGATACGGCGCAACAGGCCACTGAGCAGGCCACGGACACCGCCCAGCAGGCGACTGAACAAGCGGCGGATACTGCTCAGCAGGCTGCCGGCGAGGCGACCGAGACTGCCCAGGAGGCTACGGATACCGCCCAGCAAGCCGCAGGAGAGGCGGCCCAGACCGTGCAGCGTTCGGTGGACGAGTTCGGGAACATCCTGGAAACCACCTTGAACGAGAACGGCGAGGTGACGAGTGAGGATCTCGCCGGCAGCGTCTCCGAGTTGCCTATAGAAGAGGAGTACATAGACGATCAGGGGCGGACCGTGAGCCGCGCGAAGGACGAGTCGGGTAACGTCTTCGAACAGGTGACCGATGACGACGGGAACTTTATAGAAGCGCGCCAGCTCTAAACGTGTGGCGAGCATCGAAACGGAGAGAAGCCGAGAGGAGAAGGGGTGACCGAGAGACAGCCTGACGAGGCGCTGGAGAAGCTGAACCAGGGCATACGGGAGTCGCGGCAGTCCATGCAGCGCCAGACGATGGAGCTCGCCCAGGAGTACTTCGGTGATTCCGTGGAGGGGCTCAAGAAGCAGATAAAGGAGAGCCGCGCCACGGTGGAGGGCTTGCCGGAGCAGCTACCCGGCGGCCAGGAAGAGTCGTTCCAGATGCTCTTCCAGGAGCTGATGAACAGCTACTCCAAGATCGAGAACTGCCTGCAGGAGGCGGAGAACGAGGTCGCCTCTCTCGATACCGAGAGCCTGCGGCGGCAGGGCGAGGTCGAGGCCTCCGAGGCCGCGCTCCGCGAGGCGCGGGAGCATGGCGTGGACCTTACACAGGTCGAGGGCTCCGGGGAGGAAGGCCGGGTACTCGTCGAGGACGTCAAGGACGCGGCGCCGGAGGCCTCCGACGCGGCCCGTCGCGAGGCCGAGAAGCGTGGCGTGGACCTCTCCGAGGTGGAAGCTAGCGGGGCCGGGGGCAGGATCATCGTCAGCGACGTGGTCGAGTTCGCGGACAGCAGGGCCGCCTCTGAAGCCTCAGAGGCCTCGGAGGCCACGAACGGCCAGATGGCAGAGTCCTCCAACGAGGCCTCTCGGGGAGCCGCCAGGGTCACGAGCGCCGCCCGCAGGAAAGCCGAGGACCTCGGCATAGACCTTACCGGGATAGAAGGCTCCGGGGCGGACGGTCTCGTTACCCTCAAAGACGTAGTGGGCGCCGACCGATGAGCGGCGGCCGGCGAGAAGAGCGGGAGGAGCCGGATCTCGGGCTTTCCGCCCGCGCCAGCGCACGGAGCCTGCGTTTCGAGACGACCTCCAAGGTAGAGACCGAATTCCGGGGCGACGTCTCCGAACGCTCCTTCTCCACGAGCCGGAGATATAACCTTCCAGCGGAGGTGCGGGAAGGCGTCGAGTACCACAACGCCGCCGCCGAGCGGCGGGACTCCGTGTGGACCGAGAACCACGAGAGAGCCGGGAGGAGTCTCGGAGGGCCTCGGAACGAGCAAACCGAATAGGGCCGGAAGAATAGTAAGGACCGTTCGTGCGCGGCACGGACCACAGGCGTTGAAAAGCCACGAAACTCCTTGTAAGAGGTAAAGAAGGGTAAAAATGACCGAACAGGCGCAGAACCTGCAAGAGCAGATCCAGGAGCAGACCCTACAGAGCGTCAGGGATTACTACAGTGAGACCCTCGGCCAAGTAAAGAATCAGCTCCAGAGCAGCAGCGAGCAGCTCGAAAACATAATGCAGCAGCTACCCGAAGAGAGCCAGCAAGAAGTTCAGCAGATGGTGGACTCCCTAAACTCCCTCGAGGAGTCCTTCGACCAGTCCGCCTCCGAGCAGGGAATCTCCGAGATGGTTGACCAGGCCACCGAACAGGCCCAGCAACAGGCCCAAGAGGCGGCGGACCAGGCGCAGGAGACAGTAACCGACGTGCTGGAGAGCGGCAGCGGCTTACTAGACGAGTATACGGACGATCAGGGCCAGACCGTGCAGCGCACCCTGGATGATTCGGGGAACATCGTACAGTCCACCCTCGACGAGGCGGGCAACGTCGTCAACGAAGAGGATCAGGGCAACCTCAGCGACCAGGAGCCCACGAGCGAGTATACCGACGAGCAGGGAAACACGGTCCGCGAGTACACTGACGAGGCCGGCAACGTGATCCAACAGGTCCTGAACGATGTCGAGGAGCTGCTAGGTCTGGATATAAAGGGCACGACGGAGACGGTCACCGAGACCGCGCAACAGACCGCAGATCAGGCCACGCAACAGGTGGAGGACACCGCCGGGCAGGCCGTGGGACAGGCTACCCAGGCCGTAGGCGGCCTCACCGGAGGGGGCCAAGAGCAAGGACAAGAGCAGGGTCAAGAGCAAGACGGGGAGCAGCAGGAGCAGGGCTCCGAGAGCGAGGAGGAGCAGCAGGAGCCGGAGGTTACGCAGGCCGCCGCGCAGAAGGCTCAAGAGCTCGGAGTGGACCTCTCCTCTATACAAGGCTCTGGCGCTGACGGACGCATTACCGTCAAGGACGTTACGAGCGCCGCCAGCGGCTAGGCCCGGCTGTTAGATCCGGTTGTCTAGCGCGAGGAAGCCGAAAGGTCTGTTTGTGCGGGGCTCGGGAGGCTGGCGGGAACCGGCGCTATGCCGGGTTCCCCGCCGGCCTTCCGTTTACCTTCGGTGCCCCGGCGTGATTGGAGGAGGTTTGAATGGCTGAAGTAGGAGCCGGCGGATCGAGGATACACGGAGACTACAAGAGACGCCTGGTCAAGGCGGCCCGGATGTACGCCATGTGTCAGAAGGCGGAGGTCGCAGAGCCGCTGGACGTGGTGGGGCTGGCCGTGGCCGCCTTCGAGGACATAACCCTTACCAAGTCCATGGTATTCGTGCGGGGCAACGAGCAGAACATAGAGGATCTCGCCTGGGCCTTCAAAAACGCGAACTCGGCGGAAGAGTTCGAGCAGAGGGTCAAGGAGATAGGAGAGCCCGGGACGGGATAAAGAGCCCACGCCTCTAGGAGCCCGATACGAGGTATCATGGGTCCGCAAGAGAGGTGTGAACGGGGTGCGGACAGGGGAGGTCCTGGTTGCCCGAGGGGAGAGACGCCGGTTCCTGGGAGGGTCTTGAGGACCCCCGGATGTGGCGTTTGATGCTGGCCCGGCTACACCCGGATGCCGGGGGAGATGAGGAGTTGTTCGCCTTTGCGTGCGCCGTGAAGGAAGAGGTGCACCGCGAGAGGCCCCCGGTCAGAAGGGCCGCCGGTGCCCGCGGCGAGTCCCGGGCGCGTCACTGGGAGAGACGTGCCGCAGAGGGCTTCCTCGAGGACTGGCAGTGGGCCATGTCCTACTGGTCACTGCGTAACCGGGAGGCCCTCCGCAGCACCCGGCACCGCTAGGTACGCGGCGGGCCCGCTACATCGGTTCTAGGAATCTCTCGTGTAGAAGTTCCCCGTAGGCGGTCCCTACTTACTGCTGGGCCTGTTGCTGAGACTGTTGCTGGGCTTGCTGCATCCTCCTTATCTCGCTCCACACAATGTCTCCCGACTCCCGGAGCATGCGTATCGCCTCGCCTTGATCCGGATAGTTCAGCTCCATCATGCTCTGGACTTTTCTGATGTCCGTTACCGCCTGCGCGAGATGCTGCTCCGGGCTGGCCTGCTGCTCCTGCTGGCTCTGTTGACTCTGTTGTGACTGCTGCTCTTGCTGGCCCTGTTGCTGGTTGCCCTGTGACACGTTTCTCTGCCTTTCTTGCCGCATACGCGGCGCATTGCGCGATCTACGCTGTTGGCTGCATTACTTATACCCGCTAACCCGGGGGAAAACACCCTCACCGCCCCCGCACGAGCCGGAGCAGGGCGATAAGCCTAGATGAGACCGTTAGCGGGTAAGCTCCTGGTAGGCCGTTCGAGCGTGGGCCCGGGAGTTGCGTTAGCCTGCGAGAGCGGCTTTGTGAGGATTATATTTGCGGTCCTTATGGAAGGAGAGGTGGGATGTCATCTGAAGATAGAGGGGGACGCTCCGGGAGGTCTACCTCGTCAGAGGCGTCAGAGACGTCAGAGGTTTCAGAGGCACCGGAGGAGGCGGGCTCGCAGACGGGAAGTTCAGAGGGTTACGAAGGCTCGGGGTCGGACTATGCCCGGGCCGACCCTGACGTATTACTCGACGTTCCGAAGGTACACGTAGAGGAACTCAACCTGGAGGTGCAGGATCTCCAGGCCCAGGTCTCGCTGCGTACGCGGCTCTCCGATCTGCTGGAGATAGACGTGGGCCTCAACGTCTCGCTCGACACGGTCAAGCTAGAGACGAAGGGGGTAGAGGCCGAGGCCCAGCTAAAGGCCCGCCTGGAGAACGTGCAGGCCATGATCGAGCGCACCCTCTCCTCGGTAGATGCCAATCCCAGCCTCATCAAGGAGCTGACGGAGCTCTCCAGAGGCGGCTCCCAGGGTGAGGGACAGGCCGCCCTGGAGGAGTCCGACTCCAGCAGGGAGGTTACCGAGGCGGCCATGAAGAAGGCGGAGGAGCTCGGCATGGACCCCTACTCGCTGCAGGGCACGGGCTCCAGGGGCCGCGTTATCTTCAGGGACGTGCAGCGCGCGGCTCGGGACTCTCGGGGGAGGCGCTCTTGATTCCCGCCGAACTACCGGGGCGCTCGTGCATTACAATACGGCTTATGAACAGGGGCAACAGCCATGTCCGATAACAGGGAAGCCAGAGAAGCCAGAGAGTCCCACGAGAGTCGAGAGGGAGGCGAGTCTCCTGGGAGAAGCTCTGACCTCTTCTCGAACCCCAGGGTGCGGCGCGGCATAGAGTATATACAGGGCGAGGAATTCAGAGAGGACCGCAAACGGTTCCAGCGCGGCGCCGGTGAGCGGCTGAAGAACATCCGGGATCGCTACCGCCAGAGGGGACGCACCCCAGAAGAGGTGGCCCGCGAGCGTGAGCTTTCGCTCCGGCTCGCCGAGGTCGAGGCCGAGGCTGCTGAGGCCAGGCTCAGGCTCTCCGAGCTGCTCGAAGAAGAGCGCAAGCTCCGCTCCGAGCTGGAGGCGTTGTAGCATGAATAAACATACTTAGAAGGCGCGCCCGACGGCGCTAGAAGGGCGTGGCGGATCCGGTAGGAGTCTCTGGAACACGTGAATATTGATTCAAAAGCGGGGCTCTACCCTTGAGGTAAGGCTGAGGTTAGTGTAAAAAGACCTCTGCTCTGCTACCCGTTCGACCCTCAGGAGGCGTTTTTGAGAAGTTCCGCACCCTCCAACGCCGGTCTCTACGATCCCTCGTATGAGCATGATGCTTGCGGTCTCGGGTTCGTGGCCCGGATAGACGGCGAGCAGACCCGCCGCACGGTGGACGAGGGGCTGGAGATCCTGCGCAACCTCGCGCACCGGGGGGCCGCCGGTAGCGAGCCGGAGACGGGCGACGGCGCGGGGCTCATGATCCAGGTCCCGGACGCCTTCCTGCGCGAGAAGCTGGCCGAAGAACGCGGCATAGAGCTGCCGCCCATCGGCGAGTATGGCGTCGGGGTGGCGTTCATAGACGGCGACGACGATCACGAGGATGTCATAGAGCGTGTCGTGGCCGAAGAAGGGCAGAGCTTTATCGGGTCGCGCGACGTCCCGGTAAGGCCGGAGGCCATCGGGGACTCCGCCCGCCGGGTCATGCCACGCATCCGGCAGTTCTTCATACAGGACTCGCGGGGCGGCGAAGTGGATCAGGAGGCGTTCGAGCGCAAGCTGTACGTGATCCGGCGCCAGATCCACAAGGCGATCGGTGAGGAAGCCGGCAGCGACTACTTCGTGGTCAGCCTCTCCTCGCGGACGCTGGTGTACAAGGGTCTGCTGCACGGCGAGCAGGTCCCCGAATTCTACCCGGACCTCCAGGATGAGCGCATGAAGAGTGCGCTGGCGCTGGTTCACTCGCGGTTCTCGACCAACACGCTGGGTAGCTGGGAGCTTGCGCATCCGTATCGCTACGTGGCCCACAACGGCGAGTTCAACACCCTGCGCGGCAACAAGAACTGGATGCGGGCCCGGGAGGCGCGGCTGGAGAGCGAGCGTTTCGGGGAGGACCTGACCAAGATCTGGCCCGTCATCAACCCTGGTGGCAGCGACTCCGCCGCCTTCGACAACGCCCTCGAAGTGTTGCATCTTGCCGGACGCAGCCTGCCGCATTCGGTCGCCATGATGATCCCGGAGGCCTGGGAGAACGACCACCTCATGCAGCCCGATCGCCGGGCCTTCTACCAGTACCACAGCTCGCTCATGGAGCCGTGGGACGGGCCGGCCGCCGTGGCCTTCACCGACGGCTCGGCCATCGGGGCCACGCTGGACCGCAACGGCCTGCGCCCGGCTCGCTACGTCGTAACCCGCGACGGCCGCGTGGTCATGGCTTCGGAGGACGGCGTGCTGGATATAGCGCCCGAGGACATAGTGGAGCGGTCGCGCCTCAAGCCGGGCCGGATGCTCGTGGTGGATACCGAACGGCACGAGATCCTACGCGACGCCGACGTCAAAAAGGAGCTCGCGAACCGTCAGCCCTACTCCGAGTGGATACAGCGGGGTGAGATCCACCTGGACGAACTGCCCGAGGCCGAGCCCAACGGCTCCAAGAACGGTACAAGGAAGGCCGAGAAGGCGACCCTGCAGCAGCGCCAGCGCGCCTTTGGCTACACGATGGAAGACACGGACATGCTGCTCGCCCCGATGGCGAGCGAGGCCAAGGAGCCCGACGGCTCCATGGGCACCGACACGCCGCTTGCGGTGCTGTCCGAGCGGCCGCAGCTACTCTTCAACTACTTCCAGCAGCTCTTCGCCCAGGTCACCAACCCTCCCATAGATCCCCTGCGCGAGGAGATGGTGATGTCGCTGGCGATGTCGCTCGGGCCGGAGAAGAGCCTCTTCGGCGAGACGCCCGAGCACTGTCAGAGAATACTCGTGCGCCAACCGATCCTCACCGACGCCGAGCTCGCCAAGGTGCGAGAGCTGTCGAGGCCGCCGTTCGCCTCCGAGACGCTCCACACGCTGTTCGACGTGGCGAAAGATGGCGCGGGGCTGGAACATGCCGTCGAGGAGCTTTGCGACCGGGCCGAGACCGCGGTGCGCGGCGGCGCGACGGTCCTCATACTCTCGGACAAGGGCGTGGATGAGGAGCGTGCCCCGATACCGAGCCTGCTGGCGACCTCCGCCGTCCACCACCATCTGGTGCGGGCGGGACTACGGACCAGCACGAGCCTCGTGGTCGAGACCGCCGAGGCGCGGGAGGTACATCACTTCGCGGTGCTCGTCGGCTACGGGGCGTCGGCGGTAAACCCGTACCTCGCCTTCGAGAGCATCGCCGGGCTCGCGGAGGACGGGGCCATCGGCGTGGCAAACGGCGCCGAGGCCATGAGCGTCGAGGAGCTCGAGACGAACTACGTCAAGGCCGTTGGTAAGGGGTTGCGCAAGATCATCTCCAAGATGGGTATCTCGACGCTGTTTAGCTATAACGGGGCCCAGATCTTCGAGGCCATCGGCCTGGACCGGGACATGACCGAGCGTCACTTCACCGGCACCGCGAGCCGCATCGGCGGCGCGGGGTTCGTGGAGATCGGGCGCGAGGCCGCCGAGCGTCACAAGCTCGCGTTCCACGCCGTAGAGGGCGCGCCGTCGGAACTGGATATGGGCGGCGAGTACACCCAGCGGATGCAGGGCCAGTACCACCAGTGGAACCCGGCCAGCATCGTGCCGCTGCAGCGCGCCGTCGGAACCGGGAGCTACGAGCACTTCAAGCAGTACACAGAGCACTTCGACTCCGAGAGCGCGAAGCTCTCGACCCTGCGCGGC
Organism: Rubrobacter aplysinae; assembly: GCF_001029505.1. Lineage (NCBI taxonomy): Bacteria > Bacillati > Actinomycetota > Rubrobacteria > Rubrobacterales > Rubrobacteraceae > Rubrobacter > Rubrobacter aplysinae. The sequence continues at coordinate 234,788 of NZ_LEKH01000004.1, forward strand.
CTCTTCGACTTCGAGCAGAGCCCGATACCTATAGACGAGGTCGAGCCTGCGAGCGAGATCGTCAAGCACTTCTCGACCGGCGCGATGAGCCTCGGCTCTATCTCTCGCGAGGCGCACGAGACGCTGGCGACCGCCATGAACCACATCGGCGGCAAGTCCAACACCGGGGAGGGCGGCGAGGACCCCGAGCGGTTCGCAGACGATAGGCGCAGCTCCATAAAGCAGGTCGCCAGCGGCCGCTTCGGGGTGACGACGGAGTATCTGGTGAACTCGGACGTATTGCAGATCAAGATGGCCCAGGGCTCCAAGCCCGGCGAGGGCGGACAGCTGCCGGGGCACAAGATCTCGGACTACATCGCAAAGATCCGGTACTCCACCCCCGGCGTCGGTCTCATAAGCCCGCCGCCGCACCACGACATCTACTCCATCGAGGACCTGGCGCAGCTAATCCACGACCTCAAGCTCGCAAACCCGCGTGGCACGGTGAGCGTGAAGCTCGTCTCCGAGGTCGGGGTGGGCACGGTCGCCGCCGGGGTCGCGAAGGCCAAGGCCGACCTCATCACCATCGCTGGCCACGACGGCGGCACGGGCGCGTCTCCGCTCTCGTCCATAAAGCACGCCGGGCTTCCGTGGGAGCTCGGGCTGGCGGAGACGCAGCAGGTGCTGGTGCAGAACGACCTGCGCAGCCGGGTCATCATCCAGACCGACGGCCAGCTAAAGACCGGGCGCGACGCCATCGTGGCGGCGCTACTCGGGGCGGAGGAGTTCGCGTTCTCGACGGCGCCGCTGGTGTCGGTCGGGTGCATCATGATGCGCGTGTGTCACCTGAACACGTGCCCGGTCGGCATCGCGACCCAGGACCCGGAGCTCAGGAAGAAGTTTACCGGCACCTCCGACAACGTGGTCAACTACTTCTTCTTTTTGGCCGAGGAGATGCGGGAGTACATGGCCGGGATGGGCTTCCGTACGATGGACGAGATGATCGGGCGCTCCGACGTGCTCAAAACGCGCGAGGCGGCCCGGAACTGGAAGACGCGGGGACTCGATCTCGACGCCATCTTCTACAAGCCGGAGGTGCCCGAGGGCCGGGGGATCCGCAAGTCAATCCAGCAGAACCACAACATCGAAAGCTCGCTAGATAATGAGCTAATCGAGAAGAGCGCGCCTGCGCTGGAGCGTAAGGAGACCACAGAGTTCGAGATGCCGGTAAAGAACGTCCACCGCACGGTCGGCGGGATGCTTGCAGGTGAGATCGCACGCCGCTACGGCAACGAGGGCCTGCCGGACGATACGCTGCGCATCGAGTTCAAGGGAGTGGCGGGACAGTCATTCGGAGCCTGGGGTACGCACGGCCTCACGATGCGGCTAACCGGCGCGGCCAACGACTATGCCGGCAAGGGGCTCTCGGGCGGCAGGATCGCCATCCGGCCCGACGAGAGAGCCGGCTACGACCCGGACGGCTCCATCGTGACCGGCAACGTTGCGCTGTACGGGGCTACCGGCGGCGAGGCGTACTTCCGGGGCAACGCCGGGGAGAGGTTCGCGGTTCGTAACTCCGGCGCGCACACGGTCGTCGAAGGAGTTGGGGATCACGGCTGCGAGTACATGACCGGCGGCGTGGTGGTCGTGCTCGGCGGCACCGGGCGCAACTTCGCTGCGGGAATGAGCGGGGGCTTCGCCTTCGTTCTGGACGAAGGCGGCGATTTCGAGAAGGTGTGCAACAAGGAGATGGTCGGCCTGGAGGCCGTCGATAGCGAGGACGACCGGGAGCTCCTCTGGAGCATGATCGAGTCGCACTTGAACTGGACCGGGTCGGAAAAGGCGCGGCGGGTGCTCGAAGACTGGGAGAACGCGTTACAGAAGTTCGTGAAGGTAATGCCCGAGGACCTCAAGCGGGTGCTGGCCGAACAGCAGCAGGCGGACCTGGAGCGGGTAGATGAGGAACCGGACGCCGAGTTGGCGGAGGATCTGGGTGTAAAAGGAGTGGAGGTGAGCAGGTAGTGGGTGATCCCAGGGGCTTTCTCAAGATAGGCCGCAAGCCGACCCCCAAGCGTGACAAGGTTGAACGGCTGCAGGACTACCGCTACGTGTACGAGCCGATGCCCGACGACGATCTCAAGGATCAGGCGTCGCGGTGCATGGACTGCGGCGTGCCGTTCTGTAACACGGGCTGTCCTCTGGGGAACCTCATTCCCGACTGGAACGACCTCGTGTACAAGGCCCGCTGGAAGAGCGCAATCGAGCGGCTGCACGCCACCAACAACTTCCCGGAGTTCACCGGGATGCTATGCCCGGCGCCGTGCGAGTCGGCGTGCGTGCTGGCGATCAACGACGACCCCGTCACGATCAAGGAGATAGAGCTCTCCATTATCAATCGGGCGTTCGAGGAGGGCTGGGT